>JAIXVB010000172.1 GCA_027483245.1 Verrucomicrobiaceae bacterium
AGGCGCTCCGTTTCATGACCATACTCTTGGAGGAGGTATTGAGCGGCGAGAAAGGGATCCGTGCGGGCCTTGCCTTTGTAGCCTGTGGGAAAGGTGATCTCTTCCCAGTGCCCATCACAACCCACCAGAAAAGACAGGCTTAACAGGGCCAAGGCAGTTTGAGTGAAAAGACGCTGACGTCGGGGCAGGGCGGGGGTTGTCTCAAAAGGCCAGGTCTGGCAGAGTTGGGCGAACTCGAACTCCTGCGCTTCTTTGCCCGCATAGGCAGCGCGCACCCAGAGCAGGGTGAGTTGGGTGAAGAATTGAGTCACGGCCCCCTCACCGAGATCGGCGACTTTGAGCAGGCAATCATCTTCGGTATCACTGTCCCGAATCGGCAGGCGACGGCTTTCGACCAGTCGTGACAGGGAGCCACGGTAAAGAAGGCTGAGGGCTTCTCGATAGTGCCCTTGAAGCCACGCGGCGCGAGCGGCAGCGACGATGTCATCAGGCAGACTCTCGCGGGCGATGTCCATGCCCATGATGACACGAGGGCCGCTGATTTCCTCCACAGGCAGGCGTGGCAAACGCGCGCTGAAGCCAAAGAGATGACGATTCCGCACAATCCACCAGATGAGCAGGCCGACGAGGCCGGCAACGAGGCCCCAGGCGAAGATGTAAAGCAACAGGGCGACGGAGGCGGGGATGTCGCCGGTGGAGTTGGAGTCCTTCGTCTCCTCATCATTCACCCAGGTCTTTTGGGTGTAGCTATGCTCCTTGAATTCCGGCTGCGCTAAGATTTCCTGAACGCGTGTTTCTACGGTGGGCTCGTTGCTTTCCTGGGTAGCTGGGGCGGCCGTCGCAGGCGGTATGGATGAGCCATTGGCATCGCGGAGAATTTGATTGATGCGATCTTTCAGTTCAGGGCTTCTTGAAGGCTGTTGGGCGCTGATTAGGCTAGGCAAAAAGAGGCCCAAAGAGAGTAGGGCGACAACGACCGGGCGGAGGCGAGTGGCGAGCCTGCGGAAGACGAGTTCGATGTCCCAACCTTCGATCTTGGTCCGTGAGTTTAGATAGAGACCAAAACCCGCTCCCACGTAAAAGGGCTCCATGACCGTCATGGCAATGAGGTAAAGAATGTTCGAGAACCAGAGCTGAGAATCACTCGACTGAAAATAAGCCTCGGGGTCCTCAAAGATGGCAGACCAATCAGGCAGACCTGAGCTTGGGCCGAGATTGCTGGCCAGCGCGAGCAGTCCGGCATAAAGGGCGATCTCGAGTTTGATGAACACCCAAGTGGTGCTGGAGCCACTGCTGCCTCCATCGGTGGCGAGGGCCTTGAGTCGCTGATAGGCGGTCTTTCCACGCTGGCCTTCGAGCATGAGCACGGGCAGGGCGAAGCTGCGGATAAAGGACAACCGACGCCAGAGCAGAGCCGAGAAAAGAAAGCGTGACCAGAGCCGCGGCCACTCGCGAAGGCACTGCTTCAGCGTCGGTCGTGAACCAAAAGCGGCGCGGCTGAGGAAGTAGAGTGGGACTCGGTCATAGAGGGGTTTGAGCCACCAAACGGCGAAGCCGAACCAGGTCGGGTGATCCCAGAGGAGTGCGGCCACGATGATCCACACCGGCACCACCGTGATCAGCCATAGGCTGAGCACGCGTCCGTAGTCACGGCGCACGAGAGCACAGCCGAGATCCACGGCTTCCCAGGGCAAACGCGGGCGGAGGGCGATGGTCAGGTCCTCAAGCCGCATGACGCTCCTTTCCGCTCAGGAAGAGGTAACCGAGAGTGAGCGTCCACATGACCGCACCCACGGTGTATTTGATGGGCGGAGGAAAAGGATTGGCGGACCAAAAGCCCTCAATCACCGCAGCAAAGGCGGTCATCAGTGCCGCGCCCGTGATCAGCACCAAGGCGCGTCTGCCGCCGAGAACCAAGGCGGTCTTGCGGTCGTAGGGCCCGGGTTTGACCAGGGCCAGACCCAGTCTCATGCCGGCCATGCCAGAAATGACCACGCCCATGAGTTCCGGCGCGCTATGTCCAGCGACGAACGAGTAAAAGGTCTCAGGATTGCAGGCGTGGTGAATGTAACCGGTGGCAGCCCCGATGTGCGCGCCATTGAACAGCATGATGATGATCGACCCCACGCCGCCAAGCAGCCCACCCGCAAACGTGCGCAGGTCGATGCCGACATTGTTCCAGATGTAAAAGGCGAACATGCCGAAGTTTGATCCGAACTCCTCCCGCATGTAATCCATGGGCGAGGTGCCGCGGCCATACATCATTTCCATTTGAATCATGCCTTCGGGGCCGAGGATGGACATGGCCCACTCAGGGTCAAAGGGCGTCCAGATCGCCAAGAAAAGAAAGGGCAGCCAGAACTGCGCCATGCAGAACCAGAAGAGTCCGCGCTCTGCCCGCACGGCCCGAGGGAACTCACGAAAAACCAGGAAATACAAGCGCTCCCACCCCCCGCTGATGCGACGCTCCAGCACCCGATAACCGGTGATGGCGAGGGCGTTGAGCTTTTCCACCAAACGCGGCCCATACATGCGATGCTGCGCCACACTGAGATCGTGACAGGCCTGACGAAAGAGCAGGGGCAGTTCCTCGACATCCGCTGAGGGTTTGCCGGCTTCGACTTCATCCAGCAGTGTCTGCAGGCGCTCCCAGCGGGGAGCGTTTTCAGTCTCAAAGTGGGCGGGTGTCATGTGAGGTGCCGTGAGTTAGCCGTTTCCGCCTTTTTGCAGCCAGAGGCCGAGGCTGCATGTGGTGCTGAGTCCCGCAAGCCCAGTCTTACCGGTGAGGGGTTCGATGACGTCTGACAGCTCCACCTTGCGTGCATCCGACCACTGCGGCGCACGCTCTAGGAACTGTAACAAAGCGGCCTGCTCGGCCCGCGTGAGCACCAGAGACGGGGCTTGGGGTTGGACATTGACCTGGATGGCCTTGGTCTTGGATTCCTTGGGCTCCGCATACACCACCACCGTGTCGGCCACCAGATCTCCGAGCCGCTGAAAGCGCTGGGTGAACAGGCAGCAGATGAGGCCAAACATGTAGCCCATGGGCATGAAGTCGATGACGCGCAAAAGATTGCGGATGATCGACTGCGGCAGTCGCACTGGGGCGCCCGAAACGCTGGCCACTTTCAATCCCATCGTGCGCTGTCCTGGGGTCGCCGATCGTTTGCCCATCTCAAAGATGACATTGTAGAACCAGGACATGACAAAGGCACAGAGCATGAACAGTCCCATCGCTGTCTGCATGCCGATGCCGGCGGAGGTGAAGAGCAAAATCAGCCACAGCACAAAGAGCGTGATGCCAAAGATGATGAGGTCAATCAGCCACGCGACACTGCGCACGGCAGGACCCGCCACGCGGAGATGAATCTCCACCCCGTCGGCGAGTTCTACAGGTTGGAGCGTGTCAGCGAGAGGGGCGGAAGCCATGCAAGGAGGAGGCGCGATGAATGAAGCGGTAGAGATTGGTTTTGACAACCTCGGAGTGAGATCTTTAGCCTTTGATCCGTCGGAAAATCATCTGACTCATCCTCGACATCATCTCTTATGGAAAACAATCCCTACAGCAGTCCTGCGGCCAATCTCTTCGGCAGCGTCAGTGAAACCTCCGCTCAGGGCGTTTCCGAGCCCGTGTTGTTGCAGCTCAAACGCACCAAACCCTGGGTCCGCCTGATCTCGGTGTGTTGTCTGATTCTCGGCATCCTCATGCTCCTTGCCGCAGTTGGAATGGCAATTGCAGGAGCCTCTGCGTTTGATTCAAAAGCTCCTGCCGCAGTGGGGGGCGTGGTTGCAATCATTTATGCGGTGATGGGCCTCTTGATCTACATCTATCCAGGCGTGAAAATGTGGAAGTTTGCCAATCGCATCGCCACCCTCCTGACTCGCCGTTCGGATGAAGATCTGATCGCGGCCCTCGATCAGCAGCGCTCCATCTGGAAATACTCCGGAATCTTGGCTCTTCTCCTCATCTGCATCATGGTCTTGGCGATTCTGGCCAGCCTCGCGGTGCCGGTCTTTAATGCGATTCAATCCTCAGCCGCAGGGCAGTGATTCGAATGCAGCAGCGCTGAGGGTGATCAATCGCCCTCGCGCTCTCGGACAGCGATCCCATCCTTCACGGTGTCAGGCGGATGCATGAGCACTTGATTGCCCACCTCGAGTCCACCCAGAACCTGCGTCAGTTTGCCATCGGTGCGCCCAATCTGAACCGGATGGCTTTTGGCAAAACCTCCCTCGAAGCGAAAGACCTTCCAGGCCGTGCCTTCACGAAAAAGCGCGCCTGCGGGCACGAGCAGCACGTCTTTGTCCTGCCAGACCGCCACGCGCACTTCCACCCGATAACGGTCGCCGAGTGTTTTGTCCGATTCGGGGGTGGAGTCCAAATCACTGAGCACGATGACCCGTTGCTCTTCGACCCCGAGCGCGGAGACCTTGGTGAAAGCTGCCGGTTCGACGCGGCGAACACGGGCCTTCAGCGGCGTCTCACCGCCCCATTGCTCGACACTGACTTCCGCTCCGGCGGGAATGGTCACGGCATCGCGTGAGAGGATTTCGGCCTCAATTTCCAGGTCACTGGGATCACCCACTTCGAGAATGGCTGCCCCGGCGGCGATGAGCGTGGCGCTTTCCTGCTGAACCCGCAGGACTCGACCGCTGACAGGTGAGCGCACCTCGATCACGGCCCCCGCTCCTGGCGTGTCCCTTTGCATCATGGCAGCGCGAGTTTGGGCGATTTCATAGTCGGCGATCTTGAGTGCGAATTCACTGGCTCGCACCTCACGGTCACGCATCTGGGTTTCGCGTTCGATGTTGTCACGATCCGTGGCCGAGATGCTGCCCTGCGTGGCATTCGCGCGCACTCGATCCCAACTCGCTTTGGCAAACTGGGCGGCGGTGCGTGCCATTTCCAGGCTTTGCTCAGCCTGCATCCGGGCGGCTTCAGCTGCGGAGATGCGGGCCTCTGTCTGGGCCTTGGTGCGTGCATCAAGCAGGGGCGCGATGCCGGGCTCGATGGCGGTGAGCAGTGTCTCTCCCGC
>JAIXVB010000685.1 GCA_027483245.1 Verrucomicrobiaceae bacterium
GCGCCGATGTGATGAGCCTCAAAAATGTAGCTCGCAAGAGTGATGCTGGTTTGTGCCTCGCGAATCGCCTGGAGCATGGCCGGCATGGCTTCATCGCCATTGATGAGGGGATCGATTTGATTGCCTGAGCTGAAATTAAATCGCGAGATGCGATCCAGGGTCATGGCCAGTAAACAGTCCCTTTCGGCAACGGTGGGATCGGTCTCTACAAACAGGGGGCAAGTGGGTGCTGGGTCTCGATAAGCTGGACCGATGCTGCCGCGATACTTTTGACCGCGCCGCCGGACAAAGTTGATGCCCAACACGCCATACAAAAGGGCACCGAGAAAAGGAGATAACACCACCAACGCAACCCAAAAGGCAGCGGAGCGGTGATCGCGATGTCGGATGAGCAGATGCCCCAGCGCGGCGAGACTGAGCAGGATGCCGGCCCCGGTGAGGGTGGCCATTTCCCAACTGAGAGCGAGCAGAAGGTGCGCGTGCATGTGTCGCAGGATAGAGGCAGTCCTGTCGGCTGCGAGTGGAAAGAAAAACGCCGCCGAGATCACTCTCGGCGGCGCTGTAGAAAGAATCGTTCGATCCTAGAATCGATTACTGAGCACCTGGAAGGGCTGGAAGGCCACCGGCAGGGGCACCTGCGCCCGGAAGGGCTGGCAGTGCACCACCAGGAGCACCGGGAGCAGCGGGATAGCCTGCAGGAGCGCCTGGGGCTGCAGGAGGATACGCGCCAGGGGCGCCATATGCTGCGTTCGGGTCATTGGTGTAGCTGCCACCACCTGCGGCTACGATGTTCAGAATGGTCTGAGGTTGGCCTTGGCTAGCCATGGTGAACATGTCTTGACCACCCGACATCATCTTCGGACCGACGGCAGCACCACGCTTAGCAGCGAGGCTTTCGACGTTCACGGAGTTGTCGTTGCGGCCAATGATGACTTTACCTCCGCGCCAGGTGCGGCCCTGAACGAGCTGACCAGCTGCGTCGCAGTTCCACTGTGGAGGCCAGCCTGCTGCGGCTGGGTTCTCATACACCAGTGGCATGATGCCGCTGGAGGATGTGGTTTGACCCTGAGTCAGTGCCCAGTGGTTTTCACCCGCAATGAGAGCTTGGTCAAAGGTTGGTGCTTGGCCGATGTTGCCATCGGGAATGAACTTCGAGGCCTTGGCGCTGAAGATACGTTCGTCTTGGATGATGTCCTCGCTAAACAGGACGCGGAAGGCATCATTCGCGGTGACGGCGACGCCACCTGTCTGAGGATTCTGGTAGGAATCCGGATAGATGGAGTTGTTGTCGTTCGCGAAGATCTTCATGGCGAGAATGATCTGGCGGCAGTTGTTTGAGGTGCTGGTTTGGTTCGCCATGTCCTGAATGACGTTGAATGTGGGGACGGCCAAGCTCGCGAGAATCGCGATGATGGTGATCACCACCAGGAGTTCAATGAGGGTGAAACCTCGTTGGAGTGCTCTTTTCATGGTATGTGTGCTCTATGGTTTGGTTTATGATATATGTGTCGCCAGATCAGAAGACCTGCCGACATCACGATTAGACAAAGCCGGACGCAGAAAGGCGAGAAAAATCTTCGCACTCCCTGAGATGTCTTGCGCGTCTGGATGGGGGCTTTGTCGAGCAGCCACCGTCGCCCGAAATCAGGGCAGGCGGGGGAACTTGCTAAAATCAGGCTTCCGTTTCTCAACAAAGGCTTGTTTTCCCTCTTTGGCTTCCTCGCTCATGTAATAGAGCAGCGTCGCATTTCCCGCGAGATCCAGGAGGCCCATTTGGCCATCACAATCCGCATTCAGAGATGCCTTCAAGCAACGCAGGGCGAGCGGGCTGTGCTGGAGCATTTCACGGCACCATTTGAGGGTCTCCTCCTCGAGCTGATCGAGGGGAACCACAGCATTGACCAATCCCATGTCGAGCGCCTGTTGGGCATCGTATTGGCGGCAGAGATACCAGATCTCACGGGCTTTCTTTTGACCCACAATGCGGGCCAGATAGCTGGAGCCGAGTCCCCCGTCGAATGAGCCCACCTTGGGCCCGGTCTGACCAAAACGTGCGTTGTCTGCGGCGATGGAAAGATCACACACGACATGCAGCACATGGCCACCACCGATCGCGTAGCCTGCGATCATGGCGACCACAGGCTTTGGCAGCGTGCGGATCTTGCGTTGGACATCTAGGATGTTCAGACGCGGCACCCCATCATCTCCAATGTAACCCGCATCGCCACGCACCTTTTGATCGCCTCCCGAGCAAAAAGCCAGGGGTCCTTCACCGCAGAGGATGATCACTCCCACGTCACGATCTTCATGCAGGATGTCGAGTGCGATGAGCATCTCTTTCACCGTCTGAGGCCGGAAGGCATTGCGCACTTCAGGCCGATTGATGGTGAGTTTGCCGATGCCATCGGCGGTTTTTTCGAGCTTGATGTCCTGGAAGGTTTGAATGGAAGTCCACATGGGAATGGGGCTGGCTGAAGTTGACGGTGATTTACGGTTGTTGGCTGTGGTTTACGGTTGTTTGCAGAAGTTGACGCCAGTTTGCCAAATCGCCTCCAAACCCGTTTTCGCATCGGTTTGAAAACGACTGTCAACCATCGTCAACCCCTGTAAACCACCGCAAACTTCCGTCCCAATCCTACGCCTCAAAGCGGGTGTAGCGCTGCAATTCAGCGAGACGGCTCGCGATGTCTGCCTTGGTCACGGTTTGCAGTTTGTGGGTGCTAAAAGCTTCGCAGGTGTAGCTGGCAGTGACGCTGCCGTGGACGACTGCGGTTTTCAGGTCGTCAAAGGTGGGCTTGGTTTTGCCATTGGCGGAAAGCCACCCAGCAAGGCCACCGAGGAAGGAATCGCCTGCACCCGTCGGGTCAAAAACGGAGTCGAGGGGATAAGCGGAGCAGGCAAAGAAGTCTTCCGGCTTTTCACCAAAGAGGAAGCTGCCGTGCTCGCCGCGTTTGACGATGACAAAGCGTGGGCCTTTGGCTTGAAGGCGACGACCTGCTTCGACAAGGTTGGTGGTTTGAGCGAATTCCTTGGCTTCGCCATCATTGATGACCAGGAGATCCACCTTTTTGAGCACTTCATGCAGGCGCTCATTGGCAATGCTGATCCACAAATCCATGGTGTCTGCGGTGATGAAGTCAGCTCCGCTGCATTGCTCCAGCGTCTGGAGTTGATTGTCAGGGCTCATGTTGGCCAGAACGGCGATTTTGGCCGCTGCTGCTGCGGTCGGAAGTTTCGGTGTCCAGTGTTCCAGGACGTTGATCGCCACGTTGTGAGTGGTGCGGCTGTTCATGTCGTCATGATACTCGCCGCTCCAGGTGAAGGAGGCTCCGGTGCTGCGCTCCAGGCCATCGAGTGTGATGCCCTTGCTGTTCAAGAGGTCCAGGTGCCCTTGGGGGAAATCATGGCCAATGATGCCGACGAGATGCACTTCGGAAGTGAAAATGCTGGCAGCCAAGGCCGCGTAGGAGGCGGAACCGCCCAACAGATTCTCCTGGGAGTCTTGGGGGGTCTTGACATTGTCTAGGGCGACGGTTCCGGCGATGATGACTGACATGTTGGCGAATAAGGCGGTGGAATAGTTCTTGCGACACTGCACAGGAGAAAACAGTATGCCCCTGCGCAAAGGCGGCGGAGTATCCCTGGGCTGTCCGGTGTGTCAATCGCTCATCCCCTCAAGCTCCCTGACATGCGTTTTTCGATCCTCCTCATCGCCCTGGCCCTGCTGCCGATGATGGTGATCTTTCATGGATGGTTTTTTACGGAGCAGCAGATGCCCAGGTTGAGAGATCAGGCGGAGGCTGTTTTGAAACAAAACGGCATTCGTTCGGCAGCGGTGAACTTGCGCTACTTGGACCTTAAAATCACGGGCGACGCGCCCGACCTGCGTTCACTGGAATCCGCACTGTCGGGGGTTCGTGACCTGGGGCCTCTGCGCCTGGTGAAGGATGAACTGCGCATTCTCGCACGCCTCCGAGCTCGTATGGAAGCAGGCCGACTGCTGCTGGAAGGTTGGTTGCCTGATCCAGAGAATCTTACGGAGACC
This sequence comes from Verrucomicrobiaceae bacterium, assembly GCA_027483245.1. GTDB lineage: Bacteria > Verrucomicrobiota > Verrucomicrobiia > Verrucomicrobiales > Verrucomicrobiaceae > Prosthecobacter. The sequence continues at coordinate 4,046 of JAIXVB010000685.1, forward strand.
CGGCAGCTTTTTTCCAAACTCCGCCCGGATCTGACCCTGGACATCGAGAGCCTCCTCGCCCATGAGCGCGTGCGCTGGCCAGAGGGTGAAAAGGGGCCATTGACCGCAGACAGTTCGCTTTTAAAGCCGATCATTGAGAAATTGAGGGTGGCTCCTCATTTAGACATTCGTCGTGAGGCAGAAAAAATCACGGTCGCAGGCATGGTGCCCGCGGGTGGATTCCGTCAGTCGTTGCTGGCGGCCTTGTCGCAATGTTTGGGGACGAGTACGCTGGACTCGAGTGCTCTAAAAGAAAGCACACACACGCTGCCTGCGGGCTTTGTGGACGGCAGTGCCATGGGGCCTTTTGTGCGCAGTTTTTTCGCCAAACCATCGCCCCGCCACTTTTCGGTGAGTCCTCAGGGGACTCCGCATCTTGAAGCACCCGCCACCCACAGCGATGAAAGCACTTGGTTGGCCTTGTTGCGCCCCCTCAGCGGCGGACAAAAAGTGGACATGAAACTCACGCTTTATCCTTCGGAGTATCATTTCCCAGGATTCAAACCGACTTCACCCGTGCCCTTGGAGACTCTGGCCGTGCTCAAAGACAGCCTGACTGGGCAGGGAATTCTCTTTGAGGCGGGCAGCACCCGCATCTCGCCCGAGGATCAATCACGCCTCGCTGGAATCACCCCTCTGTTGTTGATTGCGGGACCCGCCTTGCGCTTGGTCGTGGGCGGGCATCCTGCACCTGAGGGGCAAGCTGCAGTGGAAAAAGCACTGGCTCTGGCACGCGCGGAGCAGGTGGTTTCCTTTTTGATTGAGCAAGGGGTGCCCACGACGGATATTCAGGCTGTGGCTCTTGATCCTGTCCCGGCTGGCACGCCAGGCGCTCCTGAGCAGACTCAGAGCGTCGAGATTCTGATCCGTTGATTTCCCTGCATGAAGATTGAGTTCACCTCACTGGATAGCGAGCCCCTGGTGTATTTTTTGCTCCACAGCGGTGCTTTCGTCTTGGCGATGGGGGGCGTTTTTTTTGTGCTCGGCATCGCTTTTGGGGGTGCCATTTGGGGGCGCTACAAAAAGCAGTCGAACCTGCTTCGCGCTGAGATCACCAGCCAGCGGGAGGAGATCGCCACACTGAAGCGAAAACTGGCGGAGCAAGTCGTGCGTCCGGTTTCGATGCCGTTGCCCTCGGCGCCTCCTGCGTTGCTCACGGAGGTTCTGCCGAGTGTCAGTGATGTGTTTCCAGAGCGCCTGAAAATGCTCACAACACCAAGCGAAAAGACTCTTCCTGCTGCCCCTGTTGTTCCGCCCAGCTTGCCAGAGACACCGGTTCTGCCGTCGGTCATCACGAAGCCTTCCCTGATCAGCAATGGTGTCCACGCGCCTGTTGCCCCTCTAACCCCGCCACGCCCCGTCGTTACGCCAATCAAGGTGGCGGACGAAGCTGCTCCGCTCCCCACGGTGGCACCTACAGAGACGAGTTTTTTGGAGCCATTTTCGTTTCTGTTGCCTGATCTCGACGCGGGGGAAGAGGATTCCGTTGCCTCCATCTCAGCTCTTAGCGCCATCATTTCCGCCGCGCCCATGGCTGCACCGCTGCCGATTCCGGCGCTTCCTTCCGTGATCCCTGAAATGGATCCGATCCTGGGCCAGATCTACAAAGAGACCCCTTTGGATGCCGATGAGCTCACGCAGATTCAGGGCATCACTCCAGCCTTGCAAAAGCGGCTCCATGAGCTGGGCGTCTTTAAATTCAGCCAGATTTCCGCGTGGACGAGTTCTCAGGTGCAGCATTTTTCCAGCTTGTTTGCGTTTAAGGATCGCATCCAGCGCGAGCGTTGGGTCGAGCAAGCTCAGGAGAAAAACAAAGGCTGAAAAGCCCTGAACTTCGTCAGAGTCTTTGACTCTCAGGCACAGAGCACTTGGCAAAGAGCCTGTGACTGCTAAACATCCGGCCTCCCATGGAAGCTCCCTCTCCTCGACGCTTGAATCTCGGCTGTGGCACAGACATTAAGCCTGGCTGGACAAATCTGGACATCGCAGCTCTGCCTGGCGTGGATGTGGTCCATGACATCAATCAACTGCCGCTGCCTTTTGAAGAGGGCACCTTTGATGAAATCCTCTGCAATGATGTGTTGGAGCACGTGGATCTGATTCCTGTGCTGAAGGACTGTCACCGCATCCTAAAGCCCGGCGGTCGCATCCGCATCGAGGTGCCTCATTTCACCTCGAACAACAATTACGTGGACCCGACGCATCGGAATCGGTTCTCGGTGAAGACCTACCGCTTTTTTGTTCGGGGCACTTTTGAGGGAGATCGTCGCGGAGCTTATTACTTTGACTTTGCGTTCAGTTCGGTGGCTTCCACGGAGCTGATTTTCATCAAACGAGCGACATTTTTCTGGAACTGGCTCGTCGGTCCTTTGGTGAACAGCAGTTATGCGATGCAGTGCTACTATGAAGCAACGGGTTTGGCTTACCTCTTCCCTGCGCAGAACCTTCGCATCGTGTTGGTGAAATGAGGGCTGCCGCGATTCAAATTCACCTGCGCGCACGGATCGAGGATGCCCTGCGATACAGTCTGGTGCCGCGCACAATCCTGGCGCTCACCTACTGGGCTTTGGCTCGTGCGACGCATTCTCTGGACCGACGCTGGCTCGACCACGCTTGTGCCGCTGCGCGCAGTGCCTCTTCAGACTCATTGATGATGGCCATCGAGGAGTGGATGCAGCGTCGGCTCGACCACATTCCTGTGGAGGTGCTTTGGTCTTGGATGCCGGCTGAGGCACCCGAGGCAAAGGTGAACAAAACAGCGATCTTAAAGCCTGCCACAGCGGATGAAAAAGGCGTGTTGTTCATCTCTTTTGAATCGCAGTGGGAACATTTGACCAGCCTTGGGCCAGAACGTTTGGCCAAGCTGGCTCAGGAATACGATCTGGTGTTGGCTCCCACGTGGTCGCCGCCGCATTGTGTGGTGAATCTGGTGTTTCCACGTCTCTATCCGGGGCTTATTCACTGCACCATCAGCAATCTGCGGGACCTCACCATCCTGCCTCGTTTAAGCCCACGTTACCGTCCTCTGCGACTGTTCGCTTCCAGTTGGGTTCATGCGGATCTGTATCAACCTCGGGCACGAGCGGAGCGTGACATTGATCTGGTGATGGTGGCGAATTTCGGCCGTTACAAACGTCATCACTCGGTCTTCCATGCTTTGGCGCAGATGCCTGTGTCAAAGAGGCCTCGCATCACGCTGGTGGGGCAGCCTCATGGTGACCGCACGGCAGAGGTTTTGATTCGTGAAATGAAAGCCTATGGCGTTGAGGAAAGCTTCACTCTGCGCTCGCGAATCTCGGACGCTGAGGTGGTGGACATCTTGGGTCGCAGCCGCGCTGCACTGATCACCTCGTTGCGCGAGGGATCCTGTGTCGCGGTGGTTGAATCGATGATGGCTGACACCCCTTTGGCTCTGTTGCGAGGGGCTGAGATTGGTTCGGCCGCTTTTCTCAATGATCATACGGGTCGTTGGCTGGATGAAGAAAAGTTGGTGGAGCAGTTGCCACGGTTCATCGCTGAGAGTGATCAATTTTCACCACGTGCTTGGCTGCTCGAAAATGAGGTCGAATGCCGAGCTAGCACACGTCTCTTGAATGAGCATCTGCGCGCGCAGGCTTTGGCGGAGGGACGTGTTTGGACGCGAGATATTTTCCCGCATCACTGGCGTCCAGATCCGCGGTTCCTCGAGCCTGAACACAAGGTCGCAGCGACTGCCGCGTCTCTCGCTCTGAAGGAGAAACTCGGCCTTAACTTGGGTTAAATCGCGACCTCATGAAACCCGAGAAACAGCCGTTGGATCCCATGACACCTTCTTGGTTGAGTCCGTTTCAGCGGGTGACTTCTGCGGGGACTCATGTGCGTGAGATTGATGGCTTGCGGTTCATCGCCCTGGCCTTTGTGTTGCTGTTGCATCTGAATCATTATGTCGTCAATGATGCCGTCGTGACCTTGGTTCCCGAGCCCGCGACTTCGCCTTTGGGACGCATGCTGGATCAGGGGGATTTTGGCGTTCGTTTGTTTTTTGCCATCAGCGGATTCATTCTGAGCCTGCCGTTTTTGCGATACTACACGGGGCAGGGGAAAGCGGTGTCGTTGAAGCATTATTACCTGCGCCGACTGACTCGTTTGGAGCCGCCGTTGATCATCAATTTGGTGCTGATGCTGGCTCTGATGGTGTTGGTTTTGAAGCGTCCCTTGGCCGAATTGTGGCCACATTTTCTTGCCACCTGTGGGTATCTTCATACGGCGATTTTTGGCAAAGAAAGCCTGGTGAATCCGGTGACGTGGTCCTTGGAAGTGGAGGCGCAGTTTTACATTCTCATGCCGCTTCTAGCGCAGATGTTTCGCATTCGCTCCTTTGCCCATCGACAGTGGTTCATGGTTGGCTTGATGATCTTTTTCGGATTCATGAAGTGGCCTTTGCCCAAGGCCTCGTTGACGGAGCAAATCGAATACTTCATCGCTGGTTTTATCATGGCCGATTGGTGGATGCTCTGGCGTGGACAGCCGGTGCGATTGCGTTTGTTTGATGGACTGGCGATCACGGCTTGGCTCGCGTTGTTGGCCACCTTGTATTGGAATCGTTCCATTCCAGCCGTTGGCGCTGTGTTGCCGGTGGAGGTGGTGATTGCTAGCCTGACCTCTCTGCGCAGTCCTTTGGTGAGTCGCTGGCTTTCCCATTGGTTCCCAGTGACGCTGGGGGGCATGTGTTACACCGTTTATTTGTATCA
>JAIXVB010000511.1 GCA_027483245.1 Verrucomicrobiaceae bacterium
ATGCGTTTGCGCAGGGGATCGCACAAGCCATGCGGCATCGCATGATAAACCGTCACGTCATGCAAAAAGGAAGCGCGAGGAGGATCGGTGACGAAGTTCTGAATCGGATGCGCAAAAGCGGCCGTGCACGCGAGGCGTTGGGCGTTTTGGTGATCCTCCATGTAATCGGAGGGTGAATGAGTCAACACGATGCTCGGCTGCGCTTCACGAACGACCGCTGCAACTTTTCGCAGCAAAGGCACGCTGTAGGTCAGCTCCAAATCATCAGAAATCGGTGGATAAAAAGCCGCCCCCAAGAGGCGCGCTGCTTCCCGAGCCTCCGCCAGACGAGCCCGCGATGTCGTGGGACCATCCATTTGGACTGAGCCTCCATTCCCCGTGCACAGGTTCATGTAATGCAGGTCCCAGCCGCGGGCTTGCAGCTGGAGCATGGTGCCAGCGGCAACGAATTCAATGTCATCAGGATGGGCGAAGAGGGCGAGAACAGAAGGCATGGGGTCAAGCAAATACGGGTGAGATGCATCCCCACCTTGCAAATCAATGTCCGACGTTGAGAATCGTGACTCAATTTCCATTTAAACCAACAACCATGCCCAAGAAAACCGCTGCTAAGTCCAACGTCACTGCGCCGAAGTCCGTGATCCGACCCATTCGGAAATTGATGGTCGCGAATCGTTCTGAGATCGCTATCCGCGTCATGCGCGCAGCCACGGAGCTGGGCCTGAAGACGGTGGGCATCTACGCACAGGAAGACCGTTTTTGTCCGCATCGCTTCAAGGCCGATGAAGCCTACGAGCTGAACAAGGACAAAGGCCCACTCGGTGCTTACCTCGACATCGAAGGCATCGTCACCATCGCCAAAGAAAAAGGCGTGGACGCCATCCATCCTGGTTACGGTTTCCTTTCTGAAAACCCTCAATTTGCCCAGGCCTGTGCCGACGCGGGCATTATTTTCATCGGGCCGGAAGCCAAGATCCTGGACATGATGGGCGACAAGACCGCTGCCCGAAATGTCGCTCGCAAACTCAACGTCCCGATTCTGGAAGGCACCGACGATCCCGTGAGTGATCGCAAAGAAGCCATCGCAGCAGCAAAGAAGATCGGTTTCCCACTCATCATCAAAGCAGCCTTCGGAGGCGGTGGCCGTGGCATGCGCGTCGTGCGTGAGGCCAAGGACCTGGAAAAGCTGCTCGATGAAGCTCAAACGGAAGCGCTGCGCTCCTTTGGCAATGGCGCGGTGTTTTTGGAAAAATTCGTCGGCAAAGCCAAGCACATCGAAGTGCAGATCCTCGCGGACAAACACGGGCATGTTTTGCACCTCCATGAGCGCGATTGCTCCGTGCAGCGCCGTCATCAAAAGGTCATCGAACAGGCACCGAGCTATGGTGTGAAACAGAGCGTCATTGATGGTCTCTGCGAAGCGGCGGTGAAACTCGCCAAAGAAGTCAACTACACGCATGCCGGCACGGTCGAATTCCTCGTCGATCACGAGACGGGCGAGTGGTTCTTCATCGAGATGAATCCACGCATTCAGGTGGAGCACACCGTGACGGAAGAGATCACGGGCATCGACATCGTTCGCAGCCAGATCCTCATCGCGCAGGGTTATCAGGTGCATGAAGAGCCACTTGGGTTGCCCGCTCAAGACAAGATCGAAAAGAGCGGTTTCGCCATTCAGTGCCGCATCACCACGGAAGACCCCGAGAATGGCTTCACGCCTGACTTTGGCAAGATCCTCACCTATCGCAGCGCGGGTGGTTTTGGCGTCCGACTCGATGGCGCTCTTGGTGCCACGAATGCCGTCATCACGCCTTATTATGACTCCATGCTAGTGAAGATGACGGTCTATGGCCGCACCTATCAGCAGGCGCTGGATCGCATGGATCGGGGTCTGCGTGAGTTCCGCATCCGCGGCGTGAAGACCAACATCCCGTTCCTCATGAACGTGGTGCACCATGAAGAGTTCAAGACCGGTCAGGCCACCACGCGCTTCATCGACAACAACCCTGATTTGCTCAAGTTTGTTGCCCGCAAAGATCGTGCCTCGAAGCTGTTGAACTACCTCGCCGACACCATCGTCAATGGCAATCCCCACGCCAAGGGTCACAAGGTCAGCAAACCCTTCATCGTGCCTGCGATTCCAAAATGGGATCACCGAATGGAGCCTGCAAAAGGCACCAAACAGCTCCTCACCGAGATGGGCCCTGAGAAGTTCTGCAAAGGCTGGGTCGCCAAACAAAAGCGCCTGCTCATCACCGACACGACCATGCGTGATGCGCATCAGTCGCTGCTCGCCACCCGCATGCGCACCTTTGACATGCTCGCCGTGGCCGATGCCGTGGCGCGTCGCACGCCGGACCTGTTCTCTTTGGAAATGTGGGGCGGCGCGACCTTTGACGTGACCATGCGCTTCCTTCGCGAAGACCCCTGGGCTCGCCTGCGCGACATCCGCGCCAAGGTGCCAAACATCCTCCTGCAGATGCTCTTCCGCGGCTCCAATGCCGTCGGTTACACCAATTATCCGGACAATGTGGTGAAGGGTTTCATCAAACATGCCGCCGACAATGGCATGGACATCTTCCGCATCTTTGACTCGCTCAACTACCTGCCCAATCTCACCGCTGCCATGCAGGCCGTGCGTGAAGACACGAAGTCCATTTGCGAAGGCACTCTTTGTTATACCGGCGACATCCTGGATCCCAAGCGCGACAAGTATGACCTCAAGTATTACGTCCGCCTCGCCAAGGAATTGGAGAAGATGGGTGCTCACATGCTTTGCATCAAGGACATGGCGGGCTTGGTCCGTCCGTATGCGGCCAAGAAACTCGTCAAAGCACTCAAAGATGAAGTCGGCATTCCGATTCACTTCCACACCCATGACACCAGCGGCCTGAACGCCGCCAGCATCATCGAAGCGGCTGAAGCCGGCGTCGATGTCTGCGATGCAGCCATTGCCTCCATGTCCGGTGGCACCAGCCAGCCAAACTTGAACTCCATCGTCGCCGCGCTGCAGCACACGCCACGTGATACTGGGCTCGATACCGATGCCCTGCAAGAGTTCAGCGATTACTGGGCCTCCGTCCGCGCTTTCTACAAGCCCTTCGACACCAGCGAGCCCTACGGCACCGCCGAAGTTTATCTCCACGAGATGCCCGGCGGTCAGTACACGAATCTCAAGGAACAAGCCATCGGCATGGGCCTCGGACCTCGCTGGCCAGAGATCGCTCATGCTTATGCGGAAGTGAACCAACTCTGCGGAGACATCGTTAAAGTCACGCCGTCCAGCAAGGTCGTCGGCGACCTCGCCATCGAGTGCGTTGCCCGCGGTGTGAAACCCGGCGACATTTTCCAACTCACTGGCACCAAGTGGAGCAAGGACGTCACCAGCATGTTTGAAGGCTGGTTAGGCGAACCCTTCTATGGCATGGAGCCCGCCAAGGCCGCCGACAGCCGCAAGAAATGGAACACCCTCGCAGATGCCATCGTCGGCAAAGGTGGCAAGCGCATCAAAGGCCGCCCCGGCACCCACGCTGCCAAGATCAATCTCAATGAAGTCCGCGCTGAGCTGGAACAGAAGCTCAAGAAGAAGCCCACGGAGGACGATGTCTGGAGCTACCTCATGTATCCCGATGTCTTCCTGAAATTCGCTGACTTCCGCAAGAGCTATGGCGATGTCGCTGCCCTACCCACGCCGGCCTATTATTATGGCCTGCGAGACAAGGAAGAGATCAACGTTCAGCTCGAAGAAGGCAAAACGCTCTTCATCCGCCTGCTGAACATGACCGAGCCCGATGCCACCGGTCAGCAAACGGCGATCTTTGAACTCAACGGTTACCCACGTCACACGACGGTCACCAACAAGGCCCTCGCCGTGAATGCCGTGACCAAGATCAAAGCCGACCCCGCCGATCCCACCCAAGTCGGAGCCCCCATGCCCGGCATGGTCGCCAGCATCGCCGTCCAGGTCGGTCAAAAGGTCAAAGAAGGTGAAACCCTCGTGACCTTAGAAGCCATGAAAATGTTCGCCGCCATCAGCGCCCCTGCCGCCGGCACCGTTCAGGAAATCCTCGTGAAGATCAGCGACAGCGTCGAGAGCAAGGATTTGTTGGTGAGGCTGGGGAAGTGATTTCTAGCAACAACAAAGTCCGTTATGGATCAAATCACCAAACATTTGATGGAAGAGTTTGCTTCGCAAAACTCACTTACTAAGCTTGCAGAGGACAAACTATTCGAGCATTTCGCGGCTTATGTCGCGACGAGTGATCACTTGAGCGACTCACTCGATACCACAGATGTCGTTGTAGGAAGTGGTGGGGATTGCGCAATTGATGCCATCACATTTATTGTGAATGGTGTGGCTGTGACTGATCCTGCTGAGATATCCGACTTGGCTGCAACCAACAAGTATGTCGATGCTAGTATTGTCATTGTTCAGGCTGAGCGTTCATCCAGCTTTGACGCTGCCAAGATTGGTAGTATTGGCTTTGGGATTGCTGATTTTTTCAGCGAATCCTCTCAATTGCCTCAGAATAATGACATTAAGGACGCCAAAATCGTTGCTGACGCACTTTTTAAACAAGCAGGCCTCTTTACGCGCGGGAATCCGGTTTGCTTTGTATACTACGTCACCACGGGTAAATGGTTGAATGATCCAAACCTTCTTACGCGACGTGATGCAGCCAAGTCGGATATTGAAGGTCTAGGACTGTTTCGAGAAGTTCGATTTGACTGCTTAGGCGCTGACCAAGTTCAGGCGCTCTACCGCAAAACCAAGAATGCTGTATCAAGGCAAATCGTTTTCGAACGCAAATTAACAATACCAGCGATTGCTGGGGTGGATCAGGCATATATGGGGGTATTGGCGGCCAGTGAATACCTAAAGCTCATCACGCAAGACAATGGCGAGATCGCGTCTTCTCTATTCCATGACAATGTGCGTCATTGGATGGAGTGGAATTCAGTAAATAGCGACATTCGGCAAACCCTTCTAGACACAGCTCAACAACATCTGTTTCCCATTCTAAATAACGGAATAACTATCGTTGCTCAGCGCATTAATCCGGTTGGGGATCGCTTCGTTATTGAGGACTATCAGATCGTGAATGGCTGCCAAACAAGTCATGTGCTTTTTGCATGCAGGGAGCAGTTGGCAATGAACCTTTACGTTCCTGTCAAAATACTGGCAACAAAGAATGAAGGCATACGCAATTCGGTCATTCGTGCCACTAACAGGCAGACTGAAATTACCGATGATCAATTCTTCGCTCTTGAGGATTTCCCCAAAAAGTTGGAGAGTTATTTTCCCACATTTGAGGCACAATACCGATTATATTATGAGCGTCGCCCGAGGCAGTACGCATCCGAAAACGTGGAAAAAGTGCGCATCATTAACATGCCAACCTTGGTTCGAGCTTATGCGTCAATTTACCGTGAGTTTCCTCATCGCACGACGAAAAATTACAAGGGTCTTCTCAAGGAGGTCGGGAATGAAATTTTTGGCAAAGACCATGTTTTAAGCGCCTACTATGCCGCTGCTTTTGCGCATTACCGTCTCGATTATCTGTTTCGCAACAATCATCTAGCTGCCAAACTCAGACCTGCTCGTTATCACATTCTGTTGGCAGCTCGCTTGATCCATTTTCCTGAGCCACCAGCAAAGCCCAACTCTCATGAAATGAATCGTAATGCCGAAGAGCTGATGAAGATTCTTCGGGATGAAGATAAATCAAAGGAGCTATTCGCGAAGGCAGCGGAAGTAGTTGAAAGCTTAGCTCAAGGTAACTTGAATCGCGATCATATTCGCACTGAACCGTTTACTGATAGTCTCCTGAAGCATTACGGCCGGAAAGTTAGAACCTGATTCCTTCAAGACATTTTATGCCCAACGCGCTTGTATTCTACAGCACAAGAATACCGAGCGTTAGCGGAGTAGATGCAGGGCATTCTATACTGCCACGCAGAACCTCACCAACCGACCACGTTAGTGATACTGTGCAAACAATTCCGCGCTCCTATTGAGTCCCCTTCCCTTTAGATCATGCCGAGCTTCATCTTTCCTTCGATGGAGATCATGCCTTGATTCCAGGCGGGTTCCCAGACGAGTTCGACAGCGGCGTCGTCCATGTCTTCGATGGTCATGATGCGGCTTTGAGCATCGGCGGCGATGGTGGGGCCCATGCCGCAACCGGGGGCGGTGAGGGTCATTTTCACAACGGCGCGGTTTTTGCCTTCTGCGGTGGCTTCGACCTGACAGTCATAGACGAGGCCGAG
>JAIXVB010000193.1 GCA_027483245.1 Verrucomicrobiaceae bacterium
GTCACTGCGGTAATGGTGGTGGCATTGACCACGGTGAAACTGACAGCCGCTGTGCCACCCAAGGTCACAGCCGTGGCTCCGGTAAAGTTCGTGCCCGTGATCGTGACATTCGTGCCGCCAGCCGTGCTACCAGTAGCGGGAGTGACGCTGGCCAACGTGGGAGGAAAGTCGTCGTTCAAAATGGTGCTGCTAGCTGGTGCACCCATGACTGCGAAGCCATTGTCTGGCGCGCTCAGGGTGACGATGAAGGCCTCATCCGCCTCAGGCACGAGATCACCACTGACGGGAATGCTGAGAGTGGTCGTGGCATTGCCATGGGGGATCGTGACCGTGCCGGTGGGCAACGTGCCGCCAAAGTCGGCCGCATCGACAGCCGCGCCGCTGACTGTATAGGTCATGGTCACGTCACCCACGACGCTCGTTCGTGTGAGAGTAAAGACGAAGTTCGTGGTGCCAGAGTTGCCTTCATTGGCAGCGGCGAGATCGGCGATGGAGACGGCCCTCTGTTGCTCGAAAGCTCCGATATCAACCGTGTCGATGTCTCGGATGAAGCCCACACCACGTTGATCAAACGGCATGACTTCGGTGGTGTTGCTGTCGCCGTCCGCATCCAAAGTGTCTGCGGGGAGCGCAGCGCTGTTCCCGGCGTTGATGGCGGGAGAACCCGCAAGCAAGGCACAGGTCTGCGTAGGTCCGCCATTGCTGGCCAGGGGGCTGAGCCTTGGGTCGATCGGCGACGCGCTGGTGCCGATGATGTTCCCATTTGTCCCGTTGGAGATACCGCTTAGCGTGGTGTCCACGCCGACCAGGTTGTGTTCACTGCCAGGAAGGAAGGTGGTCGCTGACAGGTCTGAGGCGACCGATGCCAGGGTATTTCCTGCCACGATGGAATTGACCAACTTCAGCGGGACTCCGCTCGCGAGATTGATGCCGCCACCCGCCCCATTTTGGATGTGATTGCCAGAGACCGTGCAGTTGGTCAGGTTCAGGCGATTTCCCACTCCCGTTAGAATACGTATGGCCCCGCCTCCTGTGTTAAGAGCACTGTTGCCAACGAGGGTGCAGTTCGTCATCGTGATCACCACGCCACTTCCGGAGCAACGGAACGCCCCGCCAGATGACACAGAGGAATTGCCGCTGAAGGTGGAGTTGGAGATCAGATTGATCGCTGCAGCAGACTCGATGCCAGCCCCACCTCCGGCTCCAAGGGTAGCGTTGTCTGTGATGGAACATTGATCCATCGTCAGCATGCCGGTACCTGAACCGCTACTCTCGAACCAGATGCCTGCGCCAGATAGGCCTGTCGTATTGTTCGAGACAATGCAACGCCTGAGCGTCAGCGAGGAATGACGATCTGCCTTGATTCCCGATCCCCCGCCGATGGTATAGCCATCTCGGATGGTCAAACCCGTCAGCGTGGCAGCGAATGACTCACCCAGGGCGAAAACACGCGTTGTGTTTCCACCCGAAACAGCGAGCCGGTCGGCACCCGGTCCCGTGATGATGATGTCGCTGCTGATCGTCAGTTGTGATGAGAGGGTAATGACCTCTGGCGTAGCGTCGGTGAAATCCACCGTGCCAGCCGTTCCATCTGAAAAGGTGAGGGTCTCCGTGCCTGCAAGGCTATTGGCACTCAGTATCGCCTGCCGCAGCGAACCCGCACCACTGTCTGCAGTGTTGGTGACCAGGAAACTGTCTGCTGGCACCGTGACTGTTCCCACCTGCACCGGGGCTCCACTGTTTCGCGAATTGGAAGTGACAACAGCATAAAGGGCACCGGGCGTCAGGCCTCTGATGTCGCCCACCGTGAGCGAGGTGCTCGTCGCTGCGGTGACGGTGCCCGTGCCGCTGGGAGTGAAGGCCACGGTGTTCTGTCCCACTATAGTGCTGAAGTCCGTGCCCGTAAGGGTCAGGCTCGTGACTGGGATGGGAAGGTTCGCCGTGCTGAGCGTCACGGTGGGCGGCAAGACATAGGTGAAAGCCGTGTTGGCCGCGTTGCTACCGCCGGGGGTGGTGACGATGACACTGGTGGGTCCAGCGGCTCCGGCCGGAGTGACGCAGGTGATGCTCGTGGCGCTGACCACATTGACGCTGGTGGCGGCGACTCCGCCAAAGGTCACACCGGTGGCTCCGCTGAAGTGGGTGCCGATGATCGTTACACTGGTGCCGCCAGCCGTGCCGCCGTTGTTTGGCAAGACGGCGGTGATAGTGGGCGCCTCGGCATAAGTGTATAGTGAGTTCGCCTCATTCGTGCCGCCGGGAGTCGTGACGAGAACACTCACCGCACCCACGGCATGAGCGGGGGTGGTGGCGGTGATCTGAGTGGCGCTGTCCACGGTGAAGCTAGTGGCATTCGTGCCGCCAAAGGTCACGGCAGTGGCTCCGGTGAAGTTCGCCCCCGTGATCGTGACGCTGGTGCCGCCAGCCGTGCTGCCGGTGGCAGGGGTCACGAGGCTAAGAGTGGGGGCTGCGGCCGCACGCGTAATCGTGGTGGTGTAGGTCTGAATCGTGGTGCCGTCGTGGGCGGTGACGCGCACGTCCACGCTGTTGTCTCCCACATTCAATGACAACAGGCTGCTAGGGAAACCGGAGGTCAGGGCGGTGGGGCTGCCGCCATTCAATCGGACGGCCAGAGTGGCATTGGCTTCTGCGCGAGCGGCCGTCACCGTGGTTGAGGTGGTGGCATTCGACACGGTGAAGCTGTAGCTCGTGGTGCCCGAAGCAAAGGGCGGAGAAAGCGTACCGGCGCTGAAGCTCAAGCTGGCAAGGTTGGCATTGCTTGAGGGGATGAAAAAGGTCACGCCATGATCCTCCACCTCTCCTGTAGGAGAGGCACCACTGGGTGTGTTGGCGGTGCCACTGTTCGTGCTGACTCGAAAACGGGCGAACGATGCGCCCTGGGTGACGCCAGAGGGGACGCTGACGGTGAGATTCACGCTTCCAGGGGTGACTGCCTGCTCAGTCGCGATCTGTTCTTCGGCGTCGTTGAAGTCGCCGTCCTTGTTCCAGTCGATCCATGCATTGAGAAACCCGCTGCCGTTTTGGACATTCACGGTGATGTCTCTTGTCGTCCCAGGTGCAAAGAATATTGGGAATGTCACCCCATCTTCGTCGTCGGCGTTATTTAAGTCATCTCCTGTGGCGGAGCCACTGTTGAGCAGACTGGCGTCCGCATCCACCGTGGCACCCAGACGGATACCGCTAACGTCATGGGTGGCATTGCCGTAGCTGGCGGGGGCGTCACTCGTGTCTGAATTGTCTGATTCCAGCAGGAAAGAGGCGGTCATGCCGCCAAAGACCAGCGGAGTCGCAGCGCCCGCCGCTTGGAGGGTGTAGAGTGACCCTGGCGTGCCCCCTCCGTTGCGGAAATAGGCTCCGCTCGTTATACCGTTGGGCTCATTGTTCAGATCTCCGTCAGCGATATCCCACAGGCCGTTCGTGTTGGTGGTGGAGGGACTGACCAGCGTGCTATGCCCTGCCGGTTGACTGAAGCCACTGACGCTGGAGCTGAGGCCCAGCACCAGCTTGCCATCATCTGCTTCATCAGGGGCCTGCCCAGCATCGTAGGCCGCAGGAGCTAGGCTGTAGTTGCCGGGAGTCCCACCGCTTACCTGAGCGGTGGCTGTGGCATTGCGGACAAAGCCGCTCGCTGTCTGCTCGACATTTTGAAAGAGCGAGGCCACCAGGATGGCATCATCCCCTGCATTGCTAGGGTTGGACACATCTGGCAGAGAGATGGCTACTGAGCCATTGGCTGCACCGCCCAGCAGGGCGCTGATCTCATTTTCAAACAGCACAATGTGAAAGGAACTCAGGCTGAACAGGGTCGCTCCGCTTGGGGCAGTGGTGGGTATCTGGGCAATGGTGAGGAATCGGGTGTCCCCACTGGGTGTACCGCCGATGACAAGGGCGTTCTGCTTGCTGATGGTGCCGCCCGGCCCCACGAGTTGCACGGTGATCTGGTTGTTGGTTGTCGTGGACGGAGGTGTGCCGATGCGTGGCTCAGGCCAGTTGTCCCCCAGGCCCGTGCCCGCGGCGTTGGACATGGTGGCGTATCCTGAGAGGGAATCCGCAATGGAGCAGTGGTCCCGCTCAAAGCCAGCCCAGATCACCAGCGCCCGGTTCTTGCCACTGGGAATGGTGAAGCTGGCGATGGAAGGCTTACCTGAGACTCCGCTGCTCGTTGCCGTTGCTGTCTGCGAGTTCAAGTGCTGGACTTGGGCTCCATAAGCGGCTTGTCGGGGCAACCAAAGCAACAGGGTGCAAATGAAGGCTGCCAGGAGTTGCGGGCGTGAGAGCGTGGTCATTTGGAAGCAAGGGGCGTTGAGAAAGAGTGCGGCTGAATTGCTTCCCAAGCGGTTAAGCACAGACCAGTCACTCAGTGATCCCACTCCATGCGCGCATCCTAGCCTCAGCTCCCGTTCATTTCGGTGAACTGGGCAGACTTTTCGGTGAACTGGGCAGAGGCCCGTTAAATCAATCCCTTCAAACGCGCTGCCGCCACTCGGCGAAGCTCAATGGGCTCCTCGATCCCACTGAGTTTCAGCAGGGATTCATCACGCGAATGAGGCGTGATCGACTCGACACGTTTCAGATTGATCATCAACGAACGGCTCACCCGCGCAAAGGGTGGCGTAGGCAGCATCGCTTCATAACGCCCCAGATTGTAACCCATCAACACCGAGGGTTGTCCCTCGATCAGGAACCAAGTGAAATCACCCTCGGCCTGCAACGCCACGATTTGCTCCACCGGCACGATCAAGGTGCGTCCGTTCGCATTCAGACACACATGATCCCGCAAGCCCAGGTGCGGCTCAGCAGGCAGACCTGCCTCGCGTTTTTTCTGCTGACACACACGCCGCAGCCGGTCCAGAGCCTGCGCCAATCGCTCGGCACGCAGGGGCTTCAAAAGATAGTCCAGAGCTGCCACCTCAAAAGCCAGCGGGGCATGCTCCGCGTGAGCCGTGACAAAGATGACCTGCGTCGCCGGATTCAGCCGCTGAATCAGCTCAAAGCCACTGCCCTGCGGCATCTCGATGTCCAAAAACACCGCATCAGGGATCGCAAATTGACCCAGCAACTCACAGGCTTCGGGTACACTTTCCGCCATCCCCAGCACCTCCACATCTGGGTGCACTTGAAGCTGCCGCATCAGTCCGCGACGCGCAGCAGGTTCATCATCGATCAGAATCACACGGAGCATGGCGAGAGGAATAAAGTCAGTCAGAAAAAACAGATCAACGGCACGCAGCGCACTCAACAAACCTTTCAAACATCATAGGGTTCACCCTCCAGCGTGATCTCCGCACAGACCAGCGCGCCCTCTTGCCGGAGTTCAAAGCGATGGCGATCTGGGTAGTGCAGCGCCAGCCGACGACGCAGATTGCCCACACCGATGCCGAGTTCCTGTTTGCTGTCCCAGTCCCGTTGCAACTGACCACTGTTGCGGACCTCGATTCGTAGGCGCTCCTGCTTATAGTCCACCCTCACCTCCAAGACCCATGGCGGCGCGGTGCTATTGAGCCCATGCTTCACCGCATTTTCCACCAAGGGCTGAAGCAGAAAACAGGGCACCCGCACCGGCAAAGCTCGGGCATCCACCTCCACCTTGTATTGCAGGCGCTCCTCAAATCGCAGCTTTTCGATTTTCAGATACGCAGTCATGACCTCCACCTCATGCTCCAAGGGGCCCAGCAATCCCCTTTGCTGATCCAGCGAATATCGAAGAAAGTCCGCCAAATCATGCGTCATCTCCAGCGCGGTGTCTGGCTGATCCGGGATCTGCGTGGCGATGTTGTTCAAGGAATTAAACATGAAGTGCGGATTCAACTGAAGCCGCAACATTTGCAGTTCCGCACGCTGAGCCGCTGCACGCACTTCCCGCGCCGCAAATTCGGATTTCAGCCACACATAGGCCACACTCCAACTGAGGTAAATGATGGCGAAAAAGGCCACCCGAGTCAGCAATGAAGACGGACGCGCATGATAATCCATCAACGCCGCCACCCAAGGCGCTGCAAAGTAGGTGATGACCAACTGACAGGCCGTCGCCGCCACACTGAAAAGGAGGATGTAACCGAGCGTGCGCTGCGAAAGACCGGTGTGAAAATCCAGCCGCCGATAAATCAATCTCAAGCCTGAAGAGAGCACAAACTCCGTCGGCTCCAGCAGCAAACTCATGCCCACCCCCATCGCCACATGATCATAGTGGGAGGTGCGAATGATGCAGCCATAGACAAAGTAGGCTGACCACCCCAGCAGTTGCAGCCGCCAAAAAAGAGGCAGTCGATTGATCTGTCGTTTGAGGAACGTGTACATGCGAAGAGAAGATCAGCCAAGCTCACCATTTAAGACTGACCGACAGATTAAACATCTGCGCATTTCCAAACTCACGATCGAGCTCAGGGAACATGCCGTTTTGATACGCCAGATTAACCGTGGCACCTCGGCGCGGCAGCCAGGCCAAACCTCCAGAGAACCCCAAGTTCCCCCATTGATCCACTGCTCCACCGGTGCGCAAAATCAGCCAAGACAACACCGGAATATCCGTGCCCACGGCGCAGCGATGAAAGGCAAGCTCTTCCGCTTCATGGGTCAAGTGTGCGTATTGATAGTCCAGATGCGCTGCCGTTTTTGGCGTGATCAAATAGGCCAATCCCGTCTGCAGCATCCATTGCTGCGAAGTCTCTAAAGAACGACGAAACACTCCAGGCACGCTTTCACGCAAAACCTCCGTGCGCCCCAGGCCATAGTCAGCCGTCGCACCGATCAACCAGCGCTGTCCCCACTGCCGTTGAATCGACAGCCGCCCCGTCCAGTTGTCTTTCTCACTGTCAGCCAATCGCACTGTAGCCGTGCTAAACAAAGTCTCCGCACGCGTGAAGCCCAATCCTGCCCCCAACCCGAAATCGCCAAACCGCTTTGACCAATCCAAGCGCGTGCCGAGCAGTTCAAATTCATAGTGAACCGGCGCCGTGCGGATGAGGCTGCGATTGCTTTGGAACTCAATCATCGCCCAACGAAACACCCCTAGCTCAGCCACATCGAAGGCCAGCGTCTGGGTGCTTAAGTGCAGCTCCGTTCCCGAATCAAACGTCAGAAAATCATAGTTCGCGCTGGCCAGATAATCGAACTCCTGCGGCTGAAAGGACCAGGCAATGCCCGCAAGATTCGACGAAGAACCAAACGGACTCGCAGCCGAGGCTCCACCCTTGGCCGCAACATCCGCAAAAGGACTGAAATGCGTAAAGGCTGCCGGAAAACGCAAGGCAAAGGGCGCATTCATCAATTCATCCGCCCCACGCAGCAAACTAGAGCAGAGAGCCCAGACGATCAGAAGAATGCAAAACTTCGTCTTCTTGAGAGATTTCAAAAACACGACAGGACCCGAGTTCTTGAAAAGTTTGGTCGCGGAGACTTGGAAATCGGAATCAATCGGCATGGAGAACACAGGACATGGTAGGAAAAGGCGTCAATTCAGGCTGCCGGAGAAGGTTGGATTCTCGGATCAGGCAGCCACAAGAAACAATTACCCCAAAGCCAAGCCTTTGTGACATCACGCTCACAAACGCCAGGAACAACATTCGGGGTCAAGGTCGAGGTCGAAAAGGATTTCCAGGCTCAGGCCACAGAGTCTCATAACCCTTTTTCCTTTTCTCTTACCCCTTTTCCCTTTCCCTGGTTTTCACCTGCTTGACCGGTAGGGGGCTCTGCTGTTTCATACGCTCTTCATGCAAACGCTACGCAC
>JAIXVB010000209.1 GCA_027483245.1 Verrucomicrobiaceae bacterium
CGATGCCGAATCCTCCTTCACCGAGCTTTTCGACGAGCTCACATGTGCCCACATGGCTGCCCTTTCCCCAAGTCGAGTCACTGGAAGTGAGAACCTCCTCCAGCACAGATGCAACAGCCTTGTGGCTTAGATCGGGAGCTGCAGATATTTCGATGGGTTTCATGATCCTTGGCTGCAATAACAAAAACGCGCACCGCGTGTCAACGCGGAGCGCATGAATCCTTCCTAAATCACGAGGCGTCAGGTCACTCCGCTGCCAGCGACCGCATCTTCGCATCGAACATCAAATGTTGCGTGATGCCAGTGGCGTGGCCTTTGAGCTGGATGTCACCATTGTCATCTTTAAATAGGAGTCCACGCACTGTGCGTGTGCGCGCTTTGGTGATGCCGAGAATGGTGTCTGTGGTGGACAGACTACCCGTGACGATGCCGGTTGCTGTGTTGATGGTGAGCACAGGTTTTCTGGGGCTGGTCGCAAAGATGCATTTATTTGCCGTCGTCAACGTGAAGGATTCGATAACTCGATTGGCCATCTCTCCGCTCATTTCATAGACGAAGAAATTTCCGAGACCATTAGGGTTGAGGAAACCGAGCGCGCGATTGTTCAGAGCTGGTTTGATATAAAGGTGACCGCTTGTGTATTCAAAAACGCGCAAACCATTCGGAAGAAAGACCGAGTTTGGTTTGGAAGGGCGAATGTATTCGGTATCGGCTTCAATGAAGTCTTGCTCGTCTGTGGCTCCAACATAGGAATAACCTTGATAAGCATAAGCCCCACCTCCCTGATGAAGAGGCAGGAAAGCGGGCATGTAATATGAATCAGCCTCGTCTTGCAGGAGCATGGTGCTGAAAGTGATGATCTGACCATCAGGTGCTACGCCAGTGGCATTGACAACTCCTGTTGGACTGATGGTTACACGCATGTAACCGCGTGACGAGTTGTTGTTGTTGATTTCATCCCGGCTGGCAATGTTGAAGTCACCTGCCACTTGGGCGGGCGCTGTCCGGGGGAAAACCACTTGGGCCGGCAAAATGTCGGAAGCGTAGTTCCCGCCTATTTCAATCAACATGAGGCCCTCGCCTCTCCCATCCAGCGTGACGACAATCGGAGTCAATGGGGGAGCTCCGCGTGCTGCGGTGCGTGGCGGAGCTCGGCGACAGGTTCCATCGGAATCAAAGAAGCCAGTGAATCGATAGGTGGTCTTTCCTGTTTGAAGGACAGCGCTGAAACTGCCTGCTGCGGTGGTTGTGACGGTGATGATGCCTCGTTGAGTGAGGTCGGCATTGTTCATGCACCAAAGGTTGCGTCGAGTCACCGCTTTGGCGGGTAGTTGTTGGACTCTGAGGATGAGATTGCGTTTTGTGCTAGTGATTTCACCGGGACTGCCTCCATCCACGGCGATGTAATAGGTCGTTCCAGCAATAGCGTAAAAGTTAGCTTTGGCGAATTGGTGATCTGGATTGACGCTAGCGACGCTGTGGAAATTGTTGGCGGTGATCCGAGTTAGTGCATTGACAGCCGCACCGGTGTAAACAGAGAGGACCGTGTCATGAACTGGATTCTGGAAGTTAAGGTATGTAAGGGTGGCTGAGGTGTCCACCGTGCAAAAACCATTCTCCGTAGGAGTCCATTTCCACCAAGCACTTTTGCTGCCAGTGGCATTTATGTCATTGTTCAGATTGTTTGGATTGTGAGTGAGTTCACCTGGTTCAAAGGTGAACCCGAAAAGGTCCGTAACATTGGAAAATGTATCTCCACTGGCTGGGATCACCGTGGCTGAAGCAAAATGGTTAGCCCCGGAAGGAAACGCTGCAAGTGGCGAGACTGAAATGAGAGCTAGAGCGGCGAAACCGGCCCAATGGAGAATTCGATTTGAAGTGTTCATGGATGGTCTTGGTGAGAGTTTGATGTTCTGAGAATCAGAGCTGTGGAGTAATCACATCCATGTAGAGGTTTTCTTGAACGCCTGTGACATGACCGCGAAGGCAGGTGATTCCATTGATGTCGCGAAAGATCAGACCCTGGAGTTTGCGTGGGCGAGCCTTGGTGATTCCCAGAATGTTGTCGGTGGTCGTCAGACTGCCTGAGACAAGGCCATTGGCACTGTTCACGGTTAGACTGAGTTTGAGTGGGGTGGGATTGCTGAAGGTGAATTTATTGGCGGTCGAAAGCGTGAGGTTTTCGTGGATAGCAGTTGTCAATTCATCTTGGAGATCAGGCACACGCAGCGTGCCTGCACCGTTGTCATTTAAAAAACCCAGCACACGATTGTTCAGGCCTGGTTTGACATACTTGCGTCCTCTGAGGTCGAATGAATTGCTGAATCCAAACTGATATGAAACGGACTTCGGATTCGCAGGTCTCAGGTAACGACCATCAAGATCAATGAGATGATCCATGGCCTGAGTGGTATCCAGTGTTGCCACACCGTAGGCATGATAGAATCCTTTGTTGGCGTGAAGAATGGCATAAAGAGGAAGAGCGAAAATTTGAGTATTGTTGCCCACCTCATGGAGTGCTGCACTTGCTGTGAATTTGAGGCCATCTGGACCCGTGAAAGCGCCCGCAAAGGTGCCCACAGCATTGAGGGTGCCTTGAACCCAATCACGAGGCGTGTTGTTGCCGCTCACTGACTCTCCCAGATTGTAAGTGCCGACAAAAGTATTTGGGGAGGTCCGGGTTTAAACGATCTGCCGTGGGAATTCATTGCCGAGAATGATCTGATCCATTTCCAATGAGTATTGACCTACTCCAGCTCCATCGATTCTCAGTGTGATCGGCACAGCAGGTGGTTGACCAACCGCGACTTTGGGATTGATCGACCGCACCGTCGTGCCATCGCGATCAAAGTTGCCGGTGAACGGATACTTCACGGCACCGCGCTGAAAGACGCCAGAGTAACCACCACTGATGGTGGTCGTTAGGGTGATTTGACCGCTCTCGTCGGGTGTAACTGAATTGTAGCGCCATACAGCACGTCGTGTCACACTGCGCGCTGCAAGTTGGCGCAGCCGTAGTTGTGTATTGCTTGATTGAGGGGAAACGGTGCCTTCATAAGCACCATCAACAGCGATGTGGTAAGTCGCTCCGGCTTTGGCATAAAAAGTCGCTTTGGATAGCGAGGCGTTTTCACTGAAATACTCAGTCGTGTGATTGTTGTTTGAAGCCACGAGTCAGGTCATTCAGGGCGGTGCCTGTGTAAACGCTCAGAACCGTATCTAGCACCGGGCTTCCGATATACACAGAGTGGATCGTATCCACGGTGCAAAATCCATTTTCAGGAGCGATCCACTTCCACCATGCGGTCTTGCCAGAACCGTTGGCTAAATTTGGTAGGTGACTAGGCTCATTGGGTTCGGTTCCATAAACATTGATGAATGTACTGAAAGAGACATCGCTCTGGGTCGAGAAGGGGGGGGCATCTGCAAAGTTGTTTTCACCTGCAGGGAAGAAGGCGAGAGCTGGTTGGACGACGGATGCCAATAAGCACAAAGAGAGGCATGGAAGGGTGGTTCTGAGTTTCATATGATGGCGTTTGCTGGGGCAAAGTGTCGCCGCTGTGAGTGAAACCGTGTATGCACATGGTTACGACACGTTTTGGCGTAAATGACCCTTCTCAATGAAGTAATCCCCTGTGAGAGTGTTGTTACACGCCTGGGTTTTTTGGAGCCACCGCTAGGCTTCGAAGGGTTTGATTCAGCCAAGGCGTGTCGTTGCCTTGGTTCAGAGCAGGTTTGATGCATGGAGTCTGCGGGTGACTGCGTTGATGTCTCTTCATGAAGACATCCTTGCTTTCAAATCGTCACGCTATTGTCACCGGAGCCGCGCGTGGAATTGGTCGTGCCATTGCCACTCGCATGCTGTGTGAAGGAGCTTCTGTGTGCCTTTGGGACCTGGATGTCTCTGCATTGGAAGAGGCGAAACAAGCCTTGTCTGAACTGGGAACCGTCATCACGGCAACGGTGGATGTTACCTGTGAAAATTCAGTGAAATCAGCCACGGATCAAACACTGGCGAGTTTTGGAAAGATCGATCTGCTGGTCAACAATGCCGGGATTGCAGGCAACAATGCCAAGCTTTGGGAATTGCAGCCTGATGAATGGCGGCGAGTCATGGAGATCAATCTCACAGGACCGTTTTTAGTCTGTCGTTCCTTGGTGCCTCATTTACTGAAGAATGGTTACGGACGCATCGTGAATATTGCCTCGATTGCAGGCAAAGAAGGCAATCCGAATGCCTCTCATTACAGTGCTTCCAAAGCAGGTGTCATTGCGCTTACCAAAAGCCTCGGAAAGGAATTGGCTACGTCCAACATCCTGGTGAATTGCATCACGCCAGCTGTGATCGAGACGGACATCCTCCAGCAGTGCACTCCTCAGCACGTGGAATACATGCTTTCGAAAATCCCGATGGGACGGTTCGGCCAAAAGCAGGAAGCTGCTGCTTTGGTCACTTGGTTATGCTCTGAAGACTGCTCATTCACCACGGGCGCTGTTTTCGATCTTTCAGGTGGTCGCGCGACTTATTGAGTTTTTAAGGAGGCTGAACCCTGTGAATTCTCTGTCACAGGCCTAACGGAAAGTGTAAATATAATGTCTGTCGTAACGAGCGTTGCCCAGGAATTAGGCCTTCTTTTTGCTTGGGTGAAGCGTGAGGATGAAACGTGTCGATCTCGTCACTGTCGAAACTGTCACTTGGTGAAATCATAAAAGGGTCTCTTTAGGAGCACTGATGTGGTTCGGAGAAGTTGACCGACGTTTATTATGTTTGGCTGCCTGCGCTTTTTGGTGCGGCTGGTGCGAAGAGGCGCGTGCACACGGAGCCTACCATGAGCTCTTGACGAGGTTGAATGTGGAAATCACGGCGCGCCCCACCGAGGCCCTTTTGTATTTGCGTCGTGCTGAGATTCAAATCGAACACACCGAATGGCGATCTGCGCTCATCGACCTGGAACTCGCAGACCGCCTCACCAACGATCAGGTGGCCTCTGAGTTTTTGCGTGCCCGCGCCTTGGTCGAGGGGGAGCAGTTTGCGGCGGCTAAAACTTCATTGGACGCTTACATCGGTACACATCCGGGTGAATCACAGCCCCTGATTCATCGGGCTCGCGTTTTGTCGGCTTTGAGTCAGGGCGAAGAAGCCCTTGAGGACTATCGCAGGGCGTTTGATTTGCTGAAAACATTGGAGCCTGATCATGTCTTTGAATTTGCTGCTTTGCAAAAAGCCGTGCGTGGATCTGAGGGCGCATTGGCGATCTTAGAAGAAGGCATTCAGCGGTTAGGCGCGATGCCAGTGCTGGTCGAGCGCGCTGCAGAGATCGAATTTGAACTCGGGCGCTCGGATGCCGCTTTGAACCGCGTCTTTTCGGCCATGGAATCAGCGACTCTAAAGACTCCCTGGCAGACACGGTATGCCATCTTACTGGCCCGTGCGGGTCGCATCCAAGAGTCGCAAAAAATTTGGCAAGTCATCCTCGATCACATCGCAGGACTCCCCCCTCAAGAACGCGGCTCTCATGCCATGTCGATGCTTTCTGAACAAGCTCGGCAGGCTCAGGCCGCTCTGATCGCCCTTTCTCAAAATCCCCCCCCATTGATCTCCTCTCAGACTCCATGATCCGCCCCCTGATTGCTGTTCCTTTGCTTTTGATTGCGCTGGCCACTTCGGCTACAGCGCAAATTGCGACAAGCCAAGCCAACACGCCCTACGCTCAAAATTTTGATTCTCTTCCAGCCTCCGGCACGGGTTCTCCTGTTGCAGCAGCTTGGTCGAACAACTCCACCATCCCTGGCTGGTATCTGCATGCAGGACCGAACTTGGCAGCAGACATCTCTGGCATTCGTATCACTGCGGGCAGCAGCAGCAGTCGCTCTCAGACCAGCTACGGAACGGGCACCAACACGGATCGTGCGCTGGGCACTCAAGGAGGTTCCACCCATGATCTTAGCACGAGTTATTCCGTGGCCAGTTCAATTCCTGAGAGTTCCATCTTTGGCACGATCTCGGTGGCTTTTTCAAACACCGACACCCAGCCCTTCACAGGTTTCTCGTTTTCCTACACGGGGGAGCAATGGTTGCGCTCTAGCACCACCACTCCTGTAGATCGCGATCGTCTCACGGTTCAATGGGCTCTAGGAACCATCTCGACGGCTCCTTCGGCCCTGACTTGGACTCAATTCACAGCCGCCGAATTGAATCCTTCAGGAGTCACTTTCAATGGGCCTCAACGTGGCACTTCCACGGTGGCCATTGATGGGAACGCCGCTGCCAATCGTGTCACAAATCTCGGTGCTACGGTCACCAACATCACATGGAATCCTGGACAGGTGCTGTTTATTCGCTGGGTAGATATCAATGACAGCAGCAGTGATGCGGGGCTGGCGGTGGATGATTTTACTTTCACGGCAAATCGCAGCGCAAATGTGTTGCCTACTGTAACTCTGACAGCACCCGAAGAGGCCGCGATCTTTGAAGCACCGACGAATCTTCAGCTCACCGCCAGTGCTGCGGACACGGATGGCACGATCGCCAAGGTTGAGTTCTACAATGGAAATACCAAATTGGGTGAAGATACCTCGGTACCTTATGAGTTCACATGGGCTGTCAATCTCAGCGGTGCCTACGTGCTCACCGCGCGCGCCACTGATTCATCAGGGGGCGTCACCGAAAGCACACCTGTGAACATCACGGTCACGAATACTGACAACATGGCACCCTTGGTGGCGCTCACCACTCCTGCCAATGGCGCGGTTTTGGAAGCAGGGAACATTACGCTCACTGCGAATGCGACTGATTCAGACGGTGTGATTTCAAAGGTGGAGTTTTTCCAAGGCACTACCAAATTGGGCGAAGACAGCACCGCACCGTTTGCCTTAATTTGGACCGGTGTGACGCCTGCTTCTTATGCTTTGACTGCTGTGGCAAACGACAACGATGGCAGCGCGGTGACATCGAGTCCCGTCAACATCACGGTGGTTCCTGTGGGTAGTTTTATCAGCAGCTATACCCAAGATTTTAATGGCATGGGAACAGGTGGAACGGTGCCTCCTTCGGGTTGGAGCGTGTGGATGGGTCCCGGCACAAGCAATGTTCTTTGGACCGCAGCGACGGGCATTGTAGGAGGGCCATCAAGCACGCTCGACACCGTGGGACAGATGACACTCTCGACCGCTGCGCTCACGGTGAGCAGTGCTCCGACAGCCAATGCGAACAATGGTTACAATGCCGGTGCACCTGGCAA
>JAIXVB010000669.1 GCA_027483245.1 Verrucomicrobiaceae bacterium
GATGCTTTGACGCCCGCCGCTCCTTCGAAGTCCGAAGTGCAGGCCGAGCTCGAAGCGGAAGCCGAGGACCTTTTGGCCAAGTATCCAAACAAGACAGCGGTGGAGTTGCTCAATGTGCCTGAGGTGAACGAGAGCCTGAAAGTGGCCCTCACGAGACTCGGTCAGGACAAAGGTCTGCAAAACAAGATCAACTCGACGGTGGAACTGGCGGCGAAGATGAAAGGCCTGTCCGGTGACCCTGGCTCGGTGGGCTTGGATTTAGACACCTCCAAATACAACGACGCCGAGAAGTCCCGCATGCTGCAAGCCGTGCTTTCTGAAGACCCCAAGCAGATCGTGCGATTCCTCACCGAAGAGATCGGTGAAGCAACCCCAGAACTCAGTTTTGGCGGAGTGGACCGCGCCAGCAATGGCGTGGCGATCAAAGAGAAACCCGCTCCTGCGAAGTGAGGAATTTTTATAACCTGATGATGAATCCATTCTCAATGACGAAACTCCCAACGCTGAAAGCACCTCACTGGGTGTTTGGCTTTCGCGCTCGGGCTTTCCTCCGTCATTTGAGCTTATTCCTTCCTCGTGATGGCTCCGTGAAATTTCCCCGGAGCTGACACATTAAATTTTCCGCCCGGCCAGCCGGCACACCCAACTCGTGTGACAGCAGGCCGGGCAGATGAACCAAACCAAACCAGAACATCAACCCCGAAAGCAGAAAATAGACCAACTATGGCTACCGCAATCACCCCGCTCGGACGTCGCGTCCTCCTCAAGCGCTCCATCAGCGAAGAAAAAACCGCAGGTGGAATCTTCCTTCCTGACACCGCCAAAGAAAAGCCACAGGAGGCCGAAGTCATCGCCCTCGGCACTGGCAAGGACGACGAAGGCAAGGATGTGTCCACCCTCTTCACTGTGAAGGCGGGCGATAAGGTCCTGATCTCCAAGTACGGCGGCACCGAAGTGAAGGTCAATGGTGAGGACCTCCTCATCGTCAACGAAACCGATATCCTCGGCATCATCGCTTAATTCAAACCCTAAACCCCAAACACACCACACTCAGTTATGGCTAAACAACTACAATTCGACGAAACCGCACGTCAGGCTCTCCTGCGCGGCGTCACCAAACTCGCTCGTGCCGTCAAGGCCACCCTCGGACCTGCAGGCCGCAACGTCATCCTCGAGAAGAAATTCGGTTCCCCAACGATCACCAAAGACGGTGTGACCGTGGCCAAGGAAATCGAACTTCCGGATCCCTATGAAAACATGGGCGCTCAGCTCATCAAGGAAGTCTCCTCGAAGACTTCTGACATCGCAGGTGACGGTACCACGACTGCAACGGTCCTGGCTGAAGCCATCTACTCCGAAGGTCTCCGCAACGTGACCGCCGGTGCTAACCCGACCTCCCTGCAACGCGGTATCCTCAAAGCAACTGAGGCCATCGTCGCGAAGCTGAAAGAAATCAGCACCCCGGTCAAAGACAGCAAGGAAGTGGCTCAGGTCGCAACCGTGTCTGCCAACTGGGACACCGCGATCGGCAACATCATTGCTGAAGCCATGGACAAAGTGGGCAAGGAAGGCACGATCACGGTCGAAGAAGCCAAGTCCATCGAAACCACCCTCGACGTCGTCGAAGGCATGCAGTTCGACAAAGGTTACCTGTCCCCTTACTTCGTCACGGACGCTGAGTCCATGGAAGCGAACCTCGAGTCCGCTTTCATCCTCATCCATGAGAAGAAGATCAGCAGCCTGAAAGACATGCTGCCTCTGCTTGAGAAGGTCGCTCGCTCCGGCAAGCCTCTCCTCATCATCGCTGAAGACGTGGAAGGTGAAGCCCTCGCGACACTCGTCGTGAATAAGCTCCGCGGCACGCTCAACATCGTGGCCGTGAAGGCTCCTGGCTTTGGCGACCGCCGCAAGGCCATGCTGGAAGACATCGCCATCCTCACCGGTGGTCGCTGCATCACCGAAGATCTTGGCATCAAGCTTGAAAACATCGAGCTTTCCGACCTTGGTAAGGCCAAGCGCATCACCATCGGCAAAGAGTCCACCGTCATCGTCGAAGGTGAAGGCGGCAGCGATGCCATCTCCGGCCGCGTCAGCCAGATCAAGCGTCAGATCGAAGAAACCACCAGCGACTACGACCGTGAGAAGCTCCAAGAGCGCCTCGCCAAGCTGGCAGGTGGTGTCGCCGTCATCAACGTCGGTGCTGCGACCGAAACTGAGATGAAGGAAAAGAAAGCCCGTGTGGAAGACGCCCTTCATGCGACCCGCGCTGCGGTGGAAGAAGGCATTGTTCCTGGCGGTGGTGTCGCTCTCATCCGCGCTCAGGCTTCCATTGGCGATCTCGGCCTCACAGGTGACGAGAAGACTGGTGCTGAAATCGTCGCTCGTGCGATCGAAGCTCCTCTCCGTCAGCTGGCTGCCAACGCTGGTGTCGAAGGCGCGCTCGTCGTCGCTGAAGTCAAGAAGGGCAAAGGCAACGAAGGCTACAACGTGGCCACCGGCAAGTATGAAGACCTCATCAAAGCTGGCGTCGTTGACCCAGCCAAAGTGACCCGTAGCGCTCTCCAGAACGCTGCTTCCATCTCCGGTCTGTTGCTCACGACGGAGTGCCTCATCGCTGATCTTCCGAAGGAAGAAAAAGCCGATGGCGGCCACGCTCATGACCACGGCGGCATGATGTAATAAAAAAACTTTGAGTTTTTTGAACTCAATTCGAGGCGGCCTGTCTGAATAGGCAGGTCGCTTTTCAAACCTTTGTCCTGAGACCTCTGTTTTTGCATACCGGGAGCTTGCGAATCTAGAACTCAAGACAACCTCGACGGGCCGGAAGGAAACTTCCGGCCCGTTTTTTGGTTTTTGCGCCGAAGCCCACGTCCAAGGCGGCCTGCAGCGCGTTTCATTAGCACTTCAATGAGGCGAAACCGCCGCTCCCGACACCGGTCAACGAGGGAGGAACCATTGGACAGCCCGCCAAGGGTGCGGCACTCTCCGCGCGTTGATTTGGCCCCCCTCCATAATCCCTGTTTTCCCGATGATTTATCCTGTTGTCCTTCGATTGATCGCTTTCAGTTCCCTGGCGCTGGCTCTTGCCTCATGCGGCACCACTTCGGGTGGCAGCCGGGGTCAGACTCAGTACCTGGAGGCCTTCGCGCCGCAGTCCGTGCCGCATTCAGCCCTTTATAATCAGGACATGGACTCGTATTGGGATGGCGATGGCATGGCGGGACCCGCGAGCGTCGTGATCGATCTCAGTGATCAGAAGGCTTATTTTTACAAAGGCGGTTCTCTCGCCGGTGTGTCAGCTCTCTCCACGGGCGACGAAAAGCACCCGACCACGACTGGCAAGTTCAAGATCATCCAGAAAGACCAGTGGCATAAATCCAATCTGTATGGCGATTTTGTCGATGCCAACGGACAGGTGGTCATGGCAAACATCGATGTAACCAAGGATAAAGCACCTCCTGGGACCCGCTTTGAGGGTTCGAAAATGCACCATTTCATGCGCTTCGTGGGTGGCATTGGCATGCATGAGGGTTTCTTGCCCGGTTATCCGGCCTCACATGGCTGCGTGCGCATGCCTGCGCACATGGCGGCGATCTTTTTTAACAATGTCAGTTTGAACACGCCCGTGACCGTGCGCCCCTGATTTCTAGCCTGAACGAGTGATGAACCCTGCCGAGTTGCCCCTGGAAGTCAGTGTTGATGATGTCAGTTACCTCATGGGGCGGCCGGGGGTGCCGGTGAGACTGGTGGACTGCCGGGAGGAAGATGAATGGCAGATCTGCCGAATTCAGGGAGCTGAGCTGGTGCCGCTTTCTCAATTCGGTGAGCTGGCACCGCAGCGTTTTCAAGACACCTCTCAGCATGTCGTCATTTATTGTCATCACGGCATGCGCAGCCAGCGCGCGGCTTTGTGGCTACGGCAGCATGGTTTTCATCAGGCGCAGTCCATGCGCGGTGGCATTGATGCCTGGGCCGATCTCGTGGAGCCGGAGATGGCGCGTTATTGATCGTTTATGACTCCGACACCTCCGGCAATTGGTTTTAAAGAATGGTCTCTTGTCTGTGATTCCTTGGCTCAAGGAACGCAGTCGATCATTTTGAGAAAAGGCGGAATCCATGAGGGTCGTGGTGGTTTTGAGTGGCGTCACCGGGAATTCTTTTTGTTCCCCACGTGGTTTCACACGCAGGCGGAAAAGCTGCGTGAGGTTCCAGAGGGGGTGACTGTTTTTCCTCCTGAAGAAGAGCGCACGAGCGTGGAGATTCAGGGTTTTGCCACACTTGAGCAGGTTTGGAAGGTCACCGACTGGGAAAAAGTGGCGGCCATCGCGCCTCTGCACCTTTGGAGTGAAGAGGTAGTGAAGGAGCGCTTTATTTATGACGAAGAGTCCTGTCTGCACATCGCCCTGGTGCGGGCGTATCGCCTGCCGCAGGTCTGGAGCTTCCCCTACACCCGCAGCTACGGCGGCTGTCGATCGTGGGTGACCTTGCCCGAAGAGGGACTGGCGCTCCTCTGTGAAGCCGTTCCTGCGTTGTCAGACGCGGTCTGGCAGGCGACGGCCGATCGTTTGCGAGCGCTTTTGGACTGAGGCGCTGAGTCTATCTCGTGCAGTCTGCCAGTTCAGGCTTGGCTTCCTGGGCTCAATTTCTAAGATCGCAGAATGCAGATGATAATCGTGCGCACATTCCGCTGGCTCTTGGGCATCAGCCTTCAGACCGTGCTTTTCACGGCAGTGGCGGCTGAGGAAGCCCCAAAATGGCGTGCGGGAGCGGCCTCGGTGGACATCACGCCTGAGTTCCCTGTGCGTCTCAGCGGTTACGGCAGCCGCACCCAAGAGCATGAAGGCATCTCCATGCGACTGCATGCGAAGGCGCTGGCCTTGGCCTGGGAAAAGGACGCGCCGGTGGTGATTCTCACCGTGGACAACTGCGGTGTGCCTGAGAGCTTGCGCGCAGAGGTGCTGGCGCGGGTGGTGAAATCTGGCCAACCTCTGGAAAATGCGCGCTTTGCCCTGCACTCCAGCCACACCCACTGCGCCCCCATGCTGCCGGGCATGTTGCCGTTTTTGTTTGGCCAACCACTGACGGCCGATGAAACGGTGAATGTGGAACGCTATGCGAGTGAGCTGAAGGCAAAGCTCACGGAGGTGGTCACCACGGCCCTGAAAAACCTGGAACCTGCGCGCCTGGATTGGAGCCGAGGCAAGGTTCGCTTTGCCATGAATCGACGCCTGAAGACCGATCAGGGTTTCATCAACAGCCCGAATTTGTATGGCCCGACGGATCATGAGCTGCCGGTCCTGAGAGTCCGGGATGCCGAGGGAAAACTGCGCGCGATTTTCACCAGCTACGCCTGCCACTGCACGACCCTGGCGATCAATCAAACACACCCCGACTGGGCGGGCTGTGCGCAAAAGGAACTGGAACTGCGCTTCCCGGACATCGTGGCGATGACCGCGATTGGCTGCGGAGCCGATCAGAACCCCGTGCCACGACGTGAGATCCAATTTGCCAATCAGCATGGAGTCCACCTAGCCAAAGAAGTGGTGCGTTTGATCAATGCGCCGATGACCCCGCTGAGCGGCCCGGTGAAGTGCGCCACCCAGGAGGTGATGTTGCCCTTTGATTCGCTGCCGGATCGCGCCACTTGGCAGAGTCTTGCCCAGAATAAAAACAAGACCATCGCTAGGCATGCCCAGCACTTTCTCGCGATGCTGGATCAGCAGCAAAAAATCCCGCCCGCCTTGCCCTACACCGTGCAGGTCTGGGCGATGGGACAAGACCTGCTAACCATCAATCTGCCGGGCGAGGTCGTGGTCGATTACGGTTTGCGTTTCAAAAAAACGTATGGGCTGAAACGCACTTGGGTGAATGGCTACACCAATGACGTGCCCTGTTACATCCCCTCCCAGCGCGTCTGGGAAGAGGGCGGTTACGAGGCCGCGGGGGCCATGGTTTATTATGGTCGTCCGACCCGTTTCGCCACCGGCATTGAGGAGATCATCGCCCGCGCGGTGCACTCGATCGTGCCCGCAGCTTTTGTGTCCGAGAACCCCTGATCGTTGGGCCCGGCAGGCGCTGCATTCAGGTGCAAGACAGGGCTTTGTGTCTCGTTCACAGCCGTCTCATGCACCTGCGTCTCGCTCTTCTTTGTTTGCTTCTGCCTTTCAGCGTCCAGGCTGAAACACGACCCAATGTCCTGATGATCTGTGTCGATGATCTGAAACCTCAGCTCGGTTGTTATGGCAGCACCATCGCCCAAACACCCAACGTGGATCGACTGGCAAAGCGCGGCGTGCTTTTTGAGAGTGCCTACTGCAATCAGTCCGTCTGCTCACCCTCGCGCAATGCGCTGATGACCAGCTTGCGCCCGCAGACCCTGGGCATCTATGAATTGGCCACCCATTTTCGCAAAGCAGCACCGGAGGCGGTCACGCTGACCCAGCATTTCATGAAACACGGCTACCGCGCCGAAGGGCTGGGCAAGATCTTCCACGTTGGTCACGGCAACATCGATGACGCTGCTTCCTGGTCCGTGCCATCTTGGAAACCCAAAGCTCCTTCATACGCCCTGCCGGAGAGCACAGCGGTCAAACGCGAGGCCCGCAGCGGTGGCCCACGTGGCAAAGCCACCGAGAAAGCCGATGTCCAAGATGATGTTTATGGCGATGGCCAGATCGCTGAAGAGGCGGTGAAACGCCTCCAAGCTGCTGCCGCCAAACCTGAACAACCTTTCTTTCTCGCCGTCGGTTTTTTAAAGCCGCATCTTCCTTTCGTAGCACCGCAAAAATACTGGGATCTCTATGACCCGGCGAAGCTGCCCATGCCAGAGATTCAAACGGCACCTGCGGGTGCGCCCGAGTTTGCCCCTCAAGCAGGTGGTGAACTGCGTCAATACAGCGACATGCCGCTGACGGGTCCCATTGATGAGGCCAACACACGGCATTTGATCCACGGTTACTTCGCCGCCACCAGCTACATGGATGCTCAACTCGGACGCGTCCTGGATGCGTTGGAGGCCACAGGCTTGGCGCAAAACACGATCGTCGTTCTCTGGGGGGATCACGGCTGGCATCTCGGGGATCATGGCATCTGGTGCAAACACACCAACTACGAGCAGGCGGCCCGCATCCCGGTCATCGTCGCCACTCCCGGAGCGACTGCCGCAAAGACCCGCGCTTTGATCGAAACCGTGGATATTTACCCCACGCTCAGTGACCTTTGTGGCCTGCCAGCACCCGTTGGTTTGGAGGGGCGCAGCTTTTCTTCCGTGGTCAAAGACCCCAGCACCCAGACCCGGGAAAGCATC
Source organism: Verrucomicrobiaceae bacterium (assembly GCA_027483245.1). Classification (GTDB taxonomy): domain Bacteria; phylum Verrucomicrobiota; class Verrucomicrobiia; order Verrucomicrobiales; family Verrucomicrobiaceae; genus Prosthecobacter. The sequence continues at coordinate 7,307 of JAIXVB010000669.1, forward strand.
ATCCATGTCTATCCGCGTAACCAATTGTTGGGTCGCGCCATTCGCACCGATCGCTACCGCTTGGTCGAATGGAAAAAGCCTGGGGCAGAGAATGAGATCGCCGGTCTAGAACTCTACGATTACCAAACGGACCCGATGGAAACCAAGAACCTCGCCTCGGATCAGCCCGCCATTGTGGAGCAGTTGAAAGCCATTCTCGCCACCCATCCTGAGGCTAAACCTCAACGTCCGGTGACCGCGCAAAAACCTGCAGGCAAAGACAAGGCCAAGAAAAAGAAGAAGTCCGCTGCCTGATCATTCACGCGCCTGGGAGTCCATCCAGATCGTCACCGGGCCGTCATTGATCAGCGCCACCTGCATGTCCGCCCCGAAGACACCGCGCGCCACGGGTTGGCCGAGCTCCTTTTCCAGCGCAACCAGGAAGTGCTCATAAAGGGGAATAGCCACTTCCGGTCGCGCTGCACGCAGGAAACTCGGGCGGTTCCCTTTCTTGGTGCTCGCATGCAGGGTGAACTGGCTCACCACCAAAACTCCGCCGCCCACGTCCTTCACACACAGGTTCATCTTGCC
>JAIXVB010000601.1 GCA_027483245.1 Verrucomicrobiaceae bacterium
AAGCTGGGGTTCGATTAATCGCCCGTCGTTCGAAGAGGTTGAGCAGAAATTGTCCGCCTGAGGCCTCCAGAACTGAGAGATTTCTTTATCCAAGTCTCTGAGGCTAAGATCAGCGGTGGACGTTGCATCTGGGTGACGTAATAAATGCCCAAACGGTGAAACCTTCCCCCCCAACGCCGTTTTAGACCTCATGCATCGTCCCCTTGTTCTCAGCCTGGTGCTGGGCGCGCTCGTCTCATGCGAGCGCCCGCAGCAGACCCCCAATGCAGCCGCACCTCCGCCTCCGATCACGGTGGCCCTCCCGCTGAGCACCTCTTTGGTCGAATGGGATGAGTTCATCGGACGCCTTGCCGCACCAGAATCCGTGGAGATCCGTGCCCGCGTCTCCGGTTACCTCGAAAAAATCCACTTCCGTGAAGGCAGCGACGTGAAAGCAGGAGATGTCCTCTTCACCATCGATCCACGCCCTTATCAGGCCGTCCTGGACCGCACTCAGGCAGAAGTGGAGCGCGCTCAGGTGCGTCTGGAATTGGCCAAAATGGAAGCCAAACGCGCCAAAGGACTCATCGAATCGAAGGCCATCGCCGTGGAAGAGATCGAACAGCGCAATCAAGCCCTGGCCGAAGCAGAGGCGAGCCTGCGCTCTGCACGCGCCACGTTGCAAACGGCTCAACTCGACCTAGAATTCACCCAGCTCAAATCTCCCATCACAGGCCGCACCGGACAGGCCATGGTCACCATCGGCAATCTGATCAACGGTGGCACCAACAACTCCAACGCCACCGTACTGACCACCATCGTGGCCATCGACCCCATCCATTGTTACCTGGATGTCGATGAACAAAGCGCGCTCAAGTATCGCGAATTGCGTCGCCTTGGCCAACGAGCCAGCGCCCTGGACCAGGAGATCGTCGCCGAGATGGCCCTGGCCAACGAGCAGGGCTATCCTCACAAAGGCGTGATCGATTTCGTCAACAACCGCCTCGATCCCAGCACCGGCACGATTCGCTCACGCGCTCTTTTTGCCAATCCAGGCGGCCAGATGGCCCCCGGGTTCTTCGCCCGTGTTCGCATCCCCGGCAGTGGCAAATACGATGGCCTGCTCGTCCATGACAACGCCATCGGCAGTGATCAGGGCAAACCTTTCCTCTTCGTCGTCGGCGCGGATGATGTGGTGAAACAAGTGCCCGTCGAGCTGGGTCCGCTGCATGACGGCCTGCGGGTCGTTAAAACAGGCATTCAAAAGACCGACCGCATCATCGTCGATGGCATGGCACTTGTTCGGAACGGCACGAAAGTGAATGTGAAGGCAACGGTGGAGATGAAACCCGCGGCAGCAACCAGCCAAAAGTAAGCGCCGATCATGAACATTTCCCGCTTCTTCGTGGACCGTCCCATCTTCGCGACGGTCCTGAGCATCGTCATCACTCTGCTGGGTGGCCTGTCTTACTTTGGCCTGGCGGTGAACCAGTATCCGGATGTCGTGCCGCCCACCGTGGTCGTCAGCGCCACCTATCCCGGCGCAAATGCCCAAGTCGTGGCAGATACCGTGGCCACGCCTTTGGAGCAGGAAGTCAATGGAGTGGAAGGCATGCTCTACCTGTCCTCTTCATGCACCAATGACGGACGCATGAACATGACGGTGACCTTCAAACTGGGCACCGATCTCAATCAAGCGCAGGTGCTCGTCCAAAACCGCGTCAACGCTGCGCTGCCGCGTCTGCCTGAGGATGTGCGTCGCCTTGGTGTGCTCGCTCAGAAGCGCTCGCCTGACCTCACCCTGGCAGTGCAGTTTTATTCCCCCGATGACTCACGCGATGTCATCTACCTCTCCAACTACGTCCTGCTTCAGGTGCAAAACCAAATCGCCCGACTGCCGGGCGTGGCTGAAGCCTCCACCCTCGGTGGACTGGACTTTTCCATGCGCATCTGGCTGGACCCTGACAAAATTGCCGGACGCGACCTCACCGCCGGAGACGTACTGCGCGCCATCCGCGAACAAAACGTTCAAGTGGCCGCCGGCCAGCTCGGGGCCATGCCAGCGCCGGAAGGCACCAGCTTCAATTACACTCTCACCACCAAGGGTCGCCTCATCACGCCAGAGGAGTTCGGTGACATCGTCATCCGCACCAATGCCGACGGCCAAGTCATCCGCGTCCGTGATGTTGCTCGCATCGAACTGGGTGCCCGTGACTATGCGGTGAAAAGTTACATGGATGGCAAAAATGCGGTCTCTCTGCGCGTCTTCCAGCTCCCCGGCACCAATGCCCTGGACACCGCTGACAACGTCTATGCAAAAATGGAAGAGCTGAGCAAGCGCTTCCCTCCCGGCGTCGGTTATCGCATCAACTATGACCCCACCCGCTTTGTCCGCGCGTCCATGGAGTCCGTGCTGCACACACTTTTGGAAGCGGTCATTCTGGTCGTCTTCGTGGTGGTGGTTTTCCTGCAAAACTGGCGCGCCTCACTCATTCCTCTGCTCGCGGTGCCCGTGTCCCTGATCGGCACCCTGGCAGTCATGCAGGCCTTTGGATTCACCCTGAACAATCTCTCCCTCTTTGGGCTCGTACTCGCCATCGGCATCGTCGTCGATGATGCCATTGTTGTGGTGGAAAACGTCGAACGCTTCATTGCCAAAGGCCACTCACCGCGACAGGCCACCCTGCTCGCGATGAAGGAGGTCACCGGGCCGGTTGTCGCCGTCGCCCTCGTGCTCACCGCCGTGTTCGTGCCCACCGCCTTCCTCGGTGGCATCACTGGCGAGTTCTATCGTCAGTTCGCGCTCACCATCGCGGCTTCCACGATCATCTCGGCCTTCAATTCCCTGACCCTCAGCCCGGCTCTGACCGCCTTGTTATTGCCACACCACGGAGCCAAGCCCGACTTCCTCCAGCGCAGCATCGACTTCCTTTTTGGCTGGTTCTTCCGTGCCTTCAACGCCTTCTTCACCCGCATCTCCGACTTCTTTGGGGCCATTGTGGGCAAGCTCGTGCGCATCGGTTTTGTCATGCTGCTGATCTATGGCGGCCTGGTCGGACTGGCCGGGCATCTTTTCAAAATCACCCCCTCCGGTTTCATCCCCACCATGGACCTCGGTTACATGCTGGTCGTCGTGCAGCTTCCCGATGGTGCCTCCTTTGAGCGCACCGATGCCGTCGTGCGTGAGATGGAC
>JAIXVB010000283.1 GCA_027483245.1 Verrucomicrobiaceae bacterium
CGGAGGGCTCCACTCCCGGGTAAGGCTGCAGCCCGGCCCCCGCGCAGCCTTACCCGGGCGGGGAATCCTGTCGGGGGGCTCTTAAACAGTCCTTCCCGCCTGGGGAATCCAGTGTCGCGACGCGCAAACACACCTCCGCCGACGGGTAGATGCCATTTTCGATCCCTGAACACCTTTCCCCGAGCGAGGAATCACGTTTCCGGGCCCACTGGAAGCATTCCCCGCCGGGGGAACCTGGGTCTCTCTCACGCTGACAGAGCTCCCGCCACGGGGAACTGCCTTTGAGGCGTCGGAAGCGTCTTCCCCGGCACAAGGAGCATCCTTGTGCTCGAGCTGTGGTTTCAGGCCACCGCCGAAGGATTCGCATCGACGATTTCAGCCAAACCGCATCGACCTTGAGCGATCATCATGACAACGCCCCATGAACCCCCAAGGGCGAAGAAGGCACCGCGCACAAACCCGCATCTCTGTAAGAGCTGCAGCGACATTCCTTCAGAAAAACAGGATCCCTCACGAGGAAAACGCGATCCATGACGGCAAAGAGCGCCCTTATGGAAACCTTAGCCTCAAGGCATCCTCTCTGAAGCCCCCCGGACATCCGACCTCCCATCACGTCGTTTGGGCCAGAAGCACGGTGAGTCGTGAGGTGCTCCCTTGAAGAAAGTCTTGCCCAGACCAAGGAAACTGCTCAAACTGTCATGCGAGACCCTGGAGGCACCCGTCTGAATTTCTGGAATTCCGCCAAATGACACACCTGCCCCCTTTCAATGAGACCGCTGAATGCCGGGCACTTTACAGCCACATTTTGATGAAAGTTTAGTGGGCACCCTCTCGGCGTCTGCCCTTCTTCGGTGAGGCGAGAGGTGGGATACTTCAGGCATGACTGCCAAATGCAAAAAAACCTTGTCCCGTCGCCCTCGGCCGAAGCATCATCCGCCTAATCATGCCTGCCGATCCGATCAGCCTCGCCCTCATCGCCAAAGCCGCCCCAATCGTGCTGCCCCTGGCCAGTGTCTTCTTCAAAACCTACGTCGGCACGGACAGCAAAATCATCCAAGCCTTCGCCGATCTCGGCCTCAACATCGCCGCAGGCACCACCGGGCCTGCCATTGAGAAGCTCCTCGGCGACAAGCCCGACCTCGTCCACCACCTCAGCAACCAGCATTTCCTCCGCTACACCGGCGACGTGCTTGCAGCCCTCATCACCCGCTTCGCTGATCAGCCCCACATGCAGCCGCAGCGCGCTGCCCTGCTCAAACTCGCCACAGAGGCCCCTGAGGGCTGGCTTACCTTTGTCCGTGCCGGCGCTCCCGGTCTCCAGCCGCTGCGGCATGACGAATTCCTTCGCACCCTGGCCAGCAGTATGGCCCCGGGCTCGCCCGGTCCTGACCTCAGCCAGGTTCCCTTCACCGCCTTCTTCAGTTGGCATGTCCGTCTCGGAGCCGAGGTCGCTACAAAGCTGGATGCCTACCTCAAAACCCACCTCCCCACCGCCCTCCATGCCGCCTTGGTCAGCGACGTCCCCAGCGCCCAGGCCGCCTACCGCGAGGTCATCCACTGCGAGTTGCTCAGCTTGCGCACCGACATCCGCGAGATCCAGCGCCAGCTCGGAGAGCAAGGCGAAAAGCTCGACGATCTCCGCGACTCCCCGGGCTTCGACCTCCACGCCTACGCCCGCAAGCTCGTGGACCACTGCGAGCTCATTCCCCTCTCTGAAAAAGGCGGCACGGACACCCGCCATCGCATCTCCCTCAGCTCCGTCTTCGTCCCTCCCTCCGTCCGCGCCTTTGAGCAGATCGACCCCGACCACCTCGACCTCGACACCGAGGCCGCCGAGTCCGCCCGCCGTGACCGGCTAGACCACCTCGACCCAGCCAAGCGCCCCCACGCCGAGTACCTACGCAATCTCCACCGCGACCAGCCCGTCCGCCCCGCCATGGACGTCCTCGCAGATCCCGACCAGCCAGGCCTCATCGTCCTGGGCGACGCTGGCGTGGGCAAGACCTCCCTCGTCCGCCACCTCGCCCTTCAGTGGGCGCAGGCCTACCTCCAGCCGCAGCCCGACCAGCCCTTCCCGCAGATCCCCCTGCTCATCGAGCTTCGCCGCTTCGCCGCCGAGGCCAGCAAAGAGGCGGGCTTTAGCCTCCTGGACTACCTCCATCAGTGTGAAATCTCCATCGAGCGCCTCGACCGCGCCTGGTGCCGCTACTACCTCCAGTCAGACAGCGCCATCCTCATCCTCGACGGCCTGGATGAGGTCTCCGACCACCAGCTCCGCAAAACTATCGCCAAAGATGCCACCCGCCTGCGCAAGCGTGGCTACCGCATCCTCGTCACCTCCCGCCGCGTCGGCTTTATCCAGCAGCACTGGGAGGAGAGGATGAACCTCATCATGAGCCCCAGTGTAGGCGTCTATAATCCTCCCCCGATCCCCCCCTGGTCCCGCCACCTCCTCCAGGAGTTCGACGACCCGCAGCGTGACCTCTTCGTTCAGAAGACCCACCTCCTGCTCTACCCCAACGACATCCAGCGCCAGGAGAAAACCAGCGCCTTCCGTGTCCGCCTCGCCCGCTATCCCGCCATCGAGCGCCTCACCCGGAATCCCCTTCTGCTCACCCTCGCCTGCCTCCTCCACCGCACCGGCGCCCTGGGTGACAACCGCGTCGATCTCTACGCCGCCGCCTCCGAGATGCTGCTCGACACTTGGGAACTCGTCCGCACCGAAAACGACGTCGCCCCGCCTGAGCACAATCTCCCGACGCTGACCAAGGGCATGAAAGTCCGCATCGTCCGCCGCCTCGCCCGCAAAATCATCGAATCCGCCGACACCCGCCACCTCGGGGAGAATCTCTTCCCCATCGGCCTGCTCCAGCAGGCCGTGCGGGAGGTCATCGACCCCAGCGGCAGTCAGCCCGTCCAGGCCGAGGCCTACGCCCAGCTCATGCCCGGCCTCCTGCGTGAGCGCCACAGCCTGCTCTGCTGGGCCGGTGAGGACCAGTACAGCTTCATCCACCGCTCCTTCCTCGAGTTCTTCGCCGCCCAGGCCTGGGCCGAGGACAAAGACCTCGCCGCCTTGTCCAAGAAGGCCATCGAAAAACGCCTGCTCATCGGCGACACCCCCGACCAGCCGCCACGCTGGCGCGACGAGCGCTTCCAAAACATCCTCCCCCTCTATTACGGCCAGCTCGGCGACGACCGCGCTGCCGAGCGCCTGCCCCTGCTCTGGAAGCTGCGCAGCGCCGACGCCCCAGAGGAAAACGTGCTCTTCGCCGCCAGTTGCTTCGTCGAGGTCAAGGCTCGCGAGGAGCACCCCGAATTCGCCCAGCAGCTCCGCCAGCGCCTGCTCGCCCTCGCCGAGGCCACCTGGCAGCAGGCTTACGAAGGCGATCACAAAGCCGAGCCTTTCCGCGACCGCTGCCGCCGCGCCCTGCGCGCCCTCGTCCAGCTCTGGGGCAGCACCCCGGATCTTCAGGACTGGCTCCACCGCACCCTGCACGAGCCTGGAGCCAGCTTCACCCTCCGGGCGGAGATCATCCAGCAGCTCGGTGCCCTCCACGGCCCCACGGACACCCTCCGCACCCAGCTCCACGCCGCCCTCATCACCAGCGGCTCAGACCACTCGCTGCGCAACCTTGTCTGCCAGGCCCTCGACCAGGCCTGGGGCCAGACCGGCCTCTTCCAGGCACTCGCCAGCCAGCCTGAGACTGCCAGGCTCGAAGTCCTCGACCTCCACGGCTGCACCGGCCTGCGCAGCACCCAGGGCCTGCCGCCACTCCCGGCGCTCAAGACGCTCTCCCTGGATAACTGCACCGGCCTGGAGGGCGCGGCGGCGTTCCAGGGCCTCACCGGGCTGGACCGGCTGGAACAACTCTACCTCAGCGGCTGCGCCAGCCTCCGCAGCACCCAGGGCCTGCCGCGCCTCCCGGCGCTCAAGCAGCTCTGGCTGATGAACTGCACCGGCCTGGAGGGTGCGGGGGCGCTCCAGGGCCTCACCGGGCTGGACTCGCTGGAAGAATTCTACCTCATCGGCTGCACCGGCCTCCGCAGCACCCAGGGCCTGCCGACACTCCCGGCGCTCAAGCAGCTCTGGGTGATGAACTGCACCGGCCTGGAGGGTGCGGCAGCGCTCCATGGTCTCACCGGGCTGGACCGGCTGGAAAAAATCGACTTCGACGGCTGCACCGGCCTGCGCAGCACCGAGGGCCTGCCGCGCCTCCCAGCGCTCAAGACGCTCGACCTGCAAAACTGCACCGGCCTAGAGGGCGCGACGGCGCTCCAGGGCCTCGCCATGCTGGAACGGCTGGAAACACTCCACCTCGACGGCTGCACCGGCCTGCGCAGTACCCAGAGCCTGCCGCCCCTACCGGCGCTCAAGAGGCTCTCCCTGCAAAACTGCACCGGCCTGGAGGGATCGCCGGCGCTCCAGGGTCTCACCGGGCTGGACCTGCTGGAAACACTCGACCTCGACGGCTGCACCGGCCTGCGCAGCACCCAGGGGCTGCCGCCCCTCCCGGCGCTCAAGACGCTCTCCCTGCGAAACTGCACCGGCCTGGAGGGCGCGACGGCGCTCCAGGGCCTCACCATGCTGGAACGGCTGGAAACACTCGACCTCGACGGCTGCACCGGCCTGGAGGGATCGGCGGCGCTCCAGGGTCTCACCGGGCTGGACCGGCTGGAAGAACTCGACCTCGACGGCTGCACCGGCCTGCGCAGCACCCAGGGGCTGCCGCCCCTCCCGGCGCTCAAGACGCTCTCCCTGCGAAACTGCACCGGCCTAGACAAACAGGCGCTGGAGGAGCTGCGGCGGCAGCTCCCGGATTCCTGCCGCATCTTCAATCCGAATGGGAGTAGGACGGGGTCAGGCAGCAAAAAATTGACCTATGAATCACACACCTCGCTAGCACACGATTCACCCCGATCAATGGCTCCGTCCACCTGATGAAAGGGGGCAGTTGTTTCAAATGGAGAGATTCCAGCCTTTAGAGACTTGGGAGCCACCCCCTACCAGGAGTCGATCCAGAAAGCGCTGAAGCAGTGGCAGTTCAAGCCGGGCACCGTCAATGACCGGCCCGCCACTTTCCCGAAGCAGGTGAAGATCGCCTTCGCTCCACACGCCGGGTGTAGGAGGTAACGCATGATCTGAGAGGCGCGGAACGGGCTCGTTTTGGCGCGGGCAGGACGCCTGCACCCCACGGCAACCCTGCTGAATCCGCCTTGGCTCAGCAGGCGTTGTCTGAGTCATGGCTCACACAACCCTCCATCCAATCCTGGTCGCTGCCTGCGGGCTTGTTGGGTGTTTTTCCTCGGATGCCAAGGAAGCGGATGAAACGACTGCGGCGCGGGTGCAATCGATCACGGAGTTTGACGGCCAGGATGGCATGAACTGGCAGGTGGTGAACGATGGCGTGATGGGCGGACTGTCAGAGGGCAGACTGACGCCGAACGAAGCCGGCACGTTGCGGTTTAGCGGCAAGCTATCGCTGGAGAACAACGGCGGCTTTTCGACCTTCCGCAGTGGCGATTTGAAATTGGACCTTAGCAACGCTCTCGGGCTGCTGTTGCGTGTGAAGGGCGATGGCCGCACGTATCAGGTGCGGCTGGCTACGGACGCCCTGTTTCGCGGCATGGAGGTGTCCTTTGCGGCCGAGTTCGCCACCCAAAAGGGCGAGTGGATCGAAGTGAAGGTTCCCTTTGCCGGCTTCAAAGGCAGCTTCCGAGGCCTCGACTTGCCCGAGGCTCGGCTGGATACCTCCAAAGTCCGTCGTGTGAGTATTCTGCTCGGCGACAAGAAGCAGGCCCCTTTTGAGGCCGAGTTCGATTTTATTCGAACTTATGGTGCCACTGCATCCAAGGGGTGAGGCCGTGAAGGGCGCACGCGCTGCACGTCCCAAGACGCCTTGTGCGCGGATCATCGCCCCTCGAAACACGAATCAGTCCCTCCACGGCACACCCGATCCTCAGCCATGATGCGCTCCCGATTTCTCCAATTCATGACGGCATTGGCAGCTCTGCCGATCTCGGCCTGCCGAATCCTTCTGCCCCAACCGACGCGGCCACTGCGGAAGCTTCAGTTTGAACCCCAAGGGAAGGAGGCGCAGGAGCTGGTGCTGCTCCTGCCGGGACGCTTGAGTCCGCCTGAGGAGTTTGTTCAATACGGCATTGTGGACCTTGTCCGAAAGCAGCGCCCGCTGGCACGAATCGTGGCTCCGGATCTGCATCTGGGCTATTACATGAAGGGGCTGGCGGATGTCTGCCTGCATGAAGAAATCATCGGCCCGGCTAAAAAGCAGGGGCTGCGAGTGATGATCATCGGCGTCTCGATGGGTGGACTCGGGGCACTCAGTTACTCGCTTCGTTACCCTGGGGAGGTGGATCAAATGGGGCTGCTGTCGCCTTTTGTCGGAGAGAAGGAGCTTTTGGCTGAGATCGAAAAGGCTGGTGGGCTGGAGAACTGGAGTAGCCCCGTGGTAACTCCACGTGGCAAGGCTGAGGCACTGCAAAAAATGTGGATGGAGATGAAGCGCCAGTGGCTCTCTCGTTCAGGTCCGCCTTTTGCCATTTCCCTCGTGGTGGGGAAAAGCGACAAACTACTCA
>JAIXVB010000270.1 GCA_027483245.1 Verrucomicrobiaceae bacterium
GGCTGACCATGTGACCGTGAGGTTCGATGTAATTCATGGCAGAGAGAAGAGGGGAAAGTGACAGGGGAAAAGGGAAAAGTGGCTGAACAGAGGAAAAGACAAAAAGGTGAAGCGCTTCTACAGGCACCAGCCAGAGGTCAGGAAAGCCGATGCCACGGCGAAAAAAGCCCCGGACTGTTTCCAGCCGGGGCTTCTCCACGCAGGGATGCATGACCACCACAACGCTTTCAGCCATCACTTCACCTCACGACTCAAGGATACAACCGTAAGGTGTAGTCCGTGCCGCCGAGAGAGAGAATCGCCAGGGCAGTGCCGTCATCATTGATCAGCGCTCCCTGCCCGCCGCCACAGTGACGGGCGTTGGTGGTGGCATCTGGCACGGTCAGTCCACGCACGAGACGTGGCAGTCCATTGTGCTGCACCGTGTCTCCTGTCTGGACGACCACCTGCATGCCATCACCTGTGTCCCGCCAGATGGCGCGAGTGTCTTGAACAAAAACATTGCCGATGGGGCTGACCGAGAGGCCTCGGACGCTGCCATACAGCCCACCCCCGGGAGCACTGTCACCTTCTTGAACGAGGACTTCGATGCCGGTCTCTGGTGTCCAGCGGCAGATGGCGTTGTCGGATTCCTTCGTCGCTGCGAGGGTGACCTCGAAGATGACCTGATTTCCCGATGCGCAGAAAAGGCGATTGAAGACTGTGATGGTGCCAGCTCCAGGAAGCATCTGATCCTTTTGCGCAATCAGAACCGCTGCCCCCACTGCGGGCTGATGGAAAAGTGCGAGGCTATTGGCCGCAGTGACACTGCCACCCACCGTGAGATTGGCCACGTAGGCACAGGCACCATCGGGAGCCATGGCCACTGCATTGAAGGCACGAATGGGCAATCCGGCAACAAGGCTGCCTTTGCGTGCCACCGCACGGACGGCATGATTTTTTCCCCCCACAAAGATGGCACTGTTGCGAGCAGCATCGGTCTTGTTCAGGCGGGTATTGAGCGGATCTGCCTGGAGGTTGGCAATGAAGGCGACCTGATCGCGGCTTGCGCTGAGGGACCCGGCGAGGATCTCGCCATACCAGGACTGATCAGCCACCGCGAGACCCGTCGGAGCGCGGGTGCCTTCCCGAGCCAGGATCTGAATGCTGCTGCCATCATCGTAGAAGACGGCAGAGTTGTTGTTCGCCAGCACACCGACACCGAGCAGGAGGTCATCAAAGTAAAGAGTTCCGTCTTCTGTGACCACCGGCACACTGGTATGACGACTCAGGGTGGTGCCTGCGATTGGAGCGGCATCGCCCTCCTGGATGATGTCGAGCGAGATTCCATCCGGTGAGATGAAGTAGGCCTGATCGCGCGGAGCCAACACACCGGTCAAAGGGGCGCGATAAACCACGCTGCCTGCGGCGGTGGCATTCAGATTGTAAAAGAGACGACCATTTACCCCGGTCGGGAAGACACGGCCCTCACGCCCCAAGACCTGAAGACTGCCAGACATATCGGTCAGGATCATTTGATCATTGCCAGCAACGATGCCGCCAGGGCCGATGCGTGCGAGCACATTCACCGCAATGCGACCCGTGGGGCTGATGACACCACTGACGGGACGATAGACCGCAGAGGCAGCTGTGACGGAGGCGAGCGAATCGTTTGTGCTCAGCAGATTGCTCGGCGTGACACTGACCGCAGCGGGGGCGCTGGTGTCACTTCCATAAGCATTTGTCACCACGCAAGTGTAGCTGCCCCCGTGGAGGATGTTGCTGCGACTGACTGTGTAAGTCGCGGAGGTGGCGGCAGGGATCGGCGTTCCATTGAGCCTCCATTGATAGCTCAAAGCAGGCGTTCCTGTGGCAGCCACGCTGAGCGTCAGGGCATCATAGACTTCAATGTTCTGCGCAAGAGGTTGCGTGGTGATGTCTGGAATCGTCACTCCGGTGCCAGTCAGCAAAATGTCAAAGTTCCCCTCATCCGCGTCGGTGTTCACCAGGCGAAGCGTGGCGGATTTAGCGCCATCAGAGGTGGGGTCGAAAGTCACGGTAAAAGTCGTCTGCGCATCCGCCGGCAGCGTCAGCAGAGTGCCTGTAGTATTCACACTGAAGTCGGCCATGTGCCCACTCACAATCGAGAGACTGGAAAGACTCAGCGGACCATTGCCCGTGTTTTTGATCGTCAAAGTGGCGCTCACACCACCCGCTGTATCGAGACGAATGCCAAACGCGCGAGTGCTACCCGTGAGAAGATTAATCCCCGCTTCTTCGAGGGCGATTTCTGGCGAACCACCGACGGTGATGTCGTAGAAGGCTTCATTCGAATATGCCGTGCCATCGAAGGCCTTGAACCCAAACGAAGTGGTGCCGGAGAAGCCATTGGCAGGCGTGTAAGTGAAGGCACCGGTGGCTGAATTGGTCAGTGTCACCTGCCCAGAACCTGCGGCGGTAGAGATGGAATAAATCAGCCCACTGGTATTCGGCACATTGTCTGCATCCGTGGCACTGAGTTGCCCCACATAGGCAGTATTCATCTGCGTGGTAAATGAGCCGCCCGTCGCGACGGGTGCCGTGTTGGCCACTTGGGTGAAGGTCGAGATGGTGGAAACAGAACTCAGACTGCCCACACTGGAGACCACCTGCCAATAATAAGTGGTCCCAGGAACGAGACTGGTCAGCACATGCGTCCGCTCAGCAGAGGTGAAGGAAGCCGTGGAAAGCAGGCCCGACATGGCTGGATTGGTCGCGTAACGAATCACGTAACTCGTGGGCTCGACGCCCAGGTCACTCAGATCCCATTCAAGGGTCGCGGAAGTGGCATTGGGTGTGCTCGGGCTAGCGGAAAGATTGTCAGCGATTTTCGGGCTGGTGGAAGCGGAGAGAAAATAGGTCTGAATCGCTGCGGCCGTCGCGGCGGTGACCATTTGTTCAGACAGCGTGTAAGGCGTGTTGCCACCGGCTGCAGGCGTGTAGGTCAGCAGTTTCCCTTCTGTCGCCACCGTCGCATTCATGGAATACTGACTGAAGTAGCCATTGTTCACGACCAGACCGATGGTGGAACTGGCACCGTAACCACGCTGCACGCTGGCCCCGAGCATGTTGCGATAATAGATGTCGATTTTGTTGGAGCCTTCATAGAGAACGATGTTGAAGGTCCCCACTTCATAGGGCTCCGCATAGCTATACCAATTCGTCCATTGCATGATGAAAACCCGGTTTCCTTCTGTGCCTGCCGTGTGATACAGAGCGCGGGAGAGATTTTCATTGCCACTGGGACCAACATAGAGGTCATCCCACAGTGCATACACGCCGATCTGAGTGGTTCGTGCGCTCAGCGCTTCATTGGTGTATTCAGAACTACCGGCAGCAGTGAAATAGAGAATGCCGTTCGTGGACATTCGAACCTGAGTGTAATCGACACCTCCATACCGAAAGGTGAAACCGATTGGCAGGAACCCAGAAACTGCATCATCCGCATTACCGAAATTACCACCTGCAACGGTGAGGACATTCGAGGTGATGTATTGGGTTTCCTCAGCCTTTGACTGAAGAGTAAAGAACAAGCTCAGTAGTGCGACAGCTATGTATTTTATTTTTTTCATAGTTAACTATGAAAATTATAATTCAAAGCGCAGAAGCGCAACTGCCTATTTTACAAAAATGAGAAAAACCTGACAAACTTCTGAAGAGGCCCTTCAAGCCCTAGATTTCACTGATTAATAAATAAGTAAATTAATGATTCAAAGTCTTGTGAACCATCAAAAAGCCTGTGGATACCTTTATTTCCACTGCCTTGAATTAGCTTCAACCGTAAACAAGCGACGCGTTCTTGTTGTTTGATTCTCACTCGAGCTCGGCCTCGCATCTTCAAGAAGACAAAAATCGAGCTTTTCGCACTGATTTACCATAAAATCAGCCAAAACGAGAGCTACGTTTGCAGGCATCGGCAGAATTCTTTGCGTTTTGAGCGAAAGTTCAGACAAACACAAGTGTGCCGGGTGAACCATTCTCAAAAATGAACGTTTTCTGACCGTAAAATCAGTGAAATGCTGAGATGTGGACAAAATTCAGCAAAGACCCGGATGCATTAGCAGCGAATTTTTGCAATAATCGCTTATTGAAATTCAAAATCTAAGAATTATCCACCCCAAAATCCCGAAGAATTTGCTGAATAAAAAGGCGGCGTTCTTCCTCATTGAGCGTGCCATCGCGCCAGCAGAGGGTCAGGACCAGACGACCGTTTTTCTCATTGGCAAAAACGCCGGTTCCGGGCGGGTCCGAGAAGCTGGGCACGTGATAGGCATTGGTGACCGTGGCTCCGGCGAACTGGGTGAGTTCAGGGGCGAAGACACCGGTGTTGGAATGGTAAAAGGAGCTGAACTTCCCCTTCATGTGCCAGTTGATGAAGTGCATGTGCAGACTCGGCGGCATCGGGCGCATCAACCACATGAGATCTCGGAAGGCATCGCCGATTTTATCTTTGAGGAAGCGCGTGTGCTGCTGCTGAAGAGAACGGGCGGCGCTGTCCAGCGTGACCAGATCCTGAGCCAGCAGATTGCAA
>JAIXVB010000167.1 GCA_027483245.1 Verrucomicrobiaceae bacterium
CCAATGACCCTTCCCGCCCAACCTTGGCGCGCCAGAGCAAACCCAGTCCAGAAACGATGCAGCAAAGACCGATCATTCAGCTCACGCGCTAGATGAGGCGCATACTGAGTGCCTGGATGTGCTAAGAGCGCCTTCATTAAACTTTTTTCATTCAGTCAATCCGTTGTTAAGTCTCGGATTTCAGCAGTCGCGCAGGCACACCTGCGATGACAGAGCCTGCTGGAAAACTTCGCGTTACCACGGCACCTGCCCCCACGACGCAGCCATCTCCCAGTTCCACGTTTTTGAGAATCACGGCCTTAGCGCCGATCCAGCAACGATTGCCGATTTTGATATGCCCGACATCCATCGGTAAGTCTTTGGAGGACTTCCCTTCGGCAAACTGGTGATTGCTGTCGGTCATGTAGATGTCGGGACCAAACATGTTTTCATCGCCGATCTCAATCAATCCACAGGCATCAATCATGACATTGCGATTGAAGTAATTGCCATTGCCAATCCGAATCCGGATCTTTTCACAATCTGTATCTTCAGGCCAGAGCCAGCATCCCTGAGTGAAGGCATTGAAGTCACCGATTTGAATCTGCTTGAGACGGCGACAACGGCCTCCACCTTCCATGCGATTTTTGATGCCAACCTTCAGCCCGAGTGCTCGATACACGAAAAGGCGAACACGGCTCAACAAACCCCGAGGTTTAACCAACACTGTGGATTCAACATTCATTCATTGGTTCTTCAAAAATCGGTCGCGAGGAACGAAGCCGAGGTCGACTGCGAAGATATGAAACGACAATTTTATAAGACAGTGCAGCACGCTGGTGCCTGTATTGCCAAATAATCAAAGGTGTTTGGAGAATCCCTTCCAAAAGCCCTGAAAATCGACGCTGGCAAAACATGAAATAAATGACGTGTCCATACTGAAGCAGTGCATAAGGCCAAAGCCGCAATGGATAACGAAGCCAACAGAACAGGGCTGCATTCGCAATGGTGCTAGCCGTAATATCGGCACGAACATGATGTGTCAGACGAGTATCATGATACACGCGAAGATTTCCACACTCCTGAATCTGCCAGCCTTTGGCAAATAATTGAAGAGAAACATCGGTCTCCTCAATTCCATAAGGAATGGCTCTGTCAATGTAGCCAATGATTTGGCGATAAGCCTCGACCCGCATGGCGTGCCCACAGCCTGTGTAACTGCTGATTGGTCGGACTTCGTTCGTTAACTCCGGACATTTTTGATTCTGGTGAAATATTGTTGCTTCCAATGCTCCATCACCTTTGAACTTTGCAAAGTGATCGATTATCAGCTGAAAGTAATCCTCATCCACCGGCCACGAGTCATCGTCAAAAGAGGCAAAAAAAGGCTGTGACGCCGCGAGTAGGCACTGATGGCGACCGCCCCCAGGTCCACGCCGAATCTGAGAGGAGAGGATGTGCACGGTTGGAAACGCAGCCTTCAATCGTTGCTCCAAGATGCCATCGCTAGCATCGACGTGGACAATGATCTCCGCAGGCTTTGGATTGCAAGCCAACACTCGATCCAGTGTTTTAAAAACCAATTCACCACGGCAGTAAGTAGGGATGCCGACCGTGATAGGGGCTACATGGCTTGAACTTTGCATGGTCAAAAAATGCTGAACCCAAATGAGACCAAAAACCAACCTACAACGTCACTTCCGACAATCGAAGCCGAGAGAATCCACAAATCGATCGGCACTTTCGACCGCCAAAAAAGCCGGATCGTCCGAGTCGCCATAGTAGCAGCGACGAATGCTCACGAAACCAGCATCCTTGAGCTCTTGAGCCAGTCCCTTTTCGTCCCACATCCACAAGTGTTGTGAGTTGCCGAGATTGGCCCGTAGAAAACCCATCAGTCCTTTTGGACGTTGCTGACGCCCTAGATGCGAATAGGTCATGAATTCCGAAACAGCATTCACTCGTGGATCGGCTTGGTAAGCGGCAATCAACCTCTCAAAATCAGGCAGCACCAAACGGAACGTGCCTCCTGGCTTCAGATAACGTCGAGTGTTTTGCAGGGCGGCTCGAAGATCTTCCAGGGCGAGATGCTCGAGGACATGTGAACAGAAAACGAGGTCACAACTGTCAGGTGCAATGTCCATGCCGCGAACGATGTCGCCATAATGAACATCGGGAGGAAATAGGGGCGGCATGCACTTCTGAAACAAACCGCCCAAAACGGGCAATCGTTGCAGACGAAGTGTGGGGCTGGCATCACAATTGAACCAGCCTTCTCCTGTCGAAAGGCCGCAGCCGTAGTGAAGTCTCATGAGGTTTAAAATCCTAACAGTGCTACGATAACATCAATTGTCTGAGCGCCCGAATCTTACCGGCCAAAGTGGGTCTAAAATCCTGCCTGCTTTCCACCTGAATCACTCCCACCAGAAGCTGGAAGGACTCCCAAGCCATGAGTCTCAGATAATCCATGAGTGAACGACGCTCAAGAATCTGCGTCATCACGTAGTGCCTGTTCACCAACTCCATGGCTGCTAAGGCGCTTACATCGGCCTTATGTGAACCGGGCTGGCTATCATGAAAGATGCGCGCCGTCCGGGCATTCACCAGTTTCCAAGCCTTCCCGACCAAGGATGAGACCGTGACATCCTCCATCAACGAATAACCAGTGAAATGAGAGGAGAACGGCGGATTCGGCAGGGCTTCACGACGATACAACGTGCAGGTCGTGTTGAGCCATTCGGTGGGGACGATTTCGGGCAAATCCTCCCGATCTTCTGGCAGGAGATTCACCGCAGGTCCAAGCACTTGACCTGCAAAACTGGGTCCCCTGCCCCCCATCAGCTTGAACATGAACCGTGAGATTTTACCGGGCGATTGATAACGTTGGTTGGTGATCATGGCATTGGCACCACCGATCTTGGCATCGGAGTGCAGGGCAGCCCAAAGTCGTGCCAGACACTCCGGCTCCAGCAGGATGTCATCATCCATGAATCCAATCACAGGTTGAGTGGCTGCCGCCACACCTTGATTGCGTTGTGTTGCAGCACCTAGAAGCTCTGCTTTGAGATACAGGACTCGCAACTGCCCCCCCACAGCCTCTGCAAACTGATTGACGCCCTTCATCGTTGCATCCTCTTCAGAGCCATCTACCACGATCAACTCAGCGGGCAGCACGCCCTGGGCTCGAATGGACTCCAAGGTGCGCATCAAGATCGCAGGACGATTCCGTGTCGGAATCACCACACTAAGCTGCAAGACACAATTCATGAATGATCGGCAACCACCGCTCTAATGGCGATAGCCAAATGAATGCTCATCTTCAGATAATAGGCAGCTGCGCTTAAGACTGGCTGTGCATCAAGCCATTCAAAAGCATTTGTTGTCCTTTAGTAGAGTCAAAAAACTCATTGCCAATATCCAAAGCTCTCTGTCCAAATCGAATCCGCGCTGAAGACTGATGCAGCATCAATGAAAGGAGCGGAATCAGAGCACCTTTGCTGGGCTCCGTTGCAATTAAAGCCACCCCTGGATTATCCAAAGCCCAGCGCACAGCAGAACAGTTATCAGGTCCATGAATGAGTATTGGCAGACCCGCAATTGTGTAATCAGTTAGCTTGCTCGGAAAATTGGTTTGCATTGCTAATGAGGCACCGTCTTCGAAAGACATTGGGACCAACAACAAATCAACCTCATCTCTGAACGACTTGATTAATTCCGCTGAAGACAAAAGCCCTCGACATTCCACATTCTTCAAAGCAAGGCCTACTCTAACGGCATCATCTATGGATAGAGGACCAAACAGCAGCAATCGACCTCCTTGGTCCGCTAATGCTTCAGCTTGTAGTTTTAATAGCTCTATGTGTCCGCCTGTGTTGATTGTGCCGGCGAAGGCAACTGTTAATCCATTCACAGGTAGTCCCAAACGCTCAGGCGGATCATAGAATTTAGGCGCATCGCTGGCACGCGAAGGATATAACACAAGGGCACCGCAGCCAAAACGCTGCTCATAGTCATCGCGCATGTAAGGTGAGACTACATATCGATTTTTGGCTTGGTTGTAACACTTCAAAAAAACATTCTCCAGATGTGGGCGTAACCAATGAATGTGTGGTGTTGTCATCGTGATCTCATCATGACAGATCAGATGGAGAGGGATGCCAAGTTGCTGTGATAATGCATGCGCAGTGATCCACAGCGGACCATGAGCTACCGTCAGAATGGCTTCCGGTTTAAAATGTCCCAATTTCTTTATGATTGAGCGTCTCCAGAAAGCTGCCAAGAACATCAATAAGGAAGAGTAAGCCAATGAAAACCGGCTGTACAGCAACCTTCGAAAACCTGCATGGATGGACTCATATTTAACATCAAGCAGCCGACGATTAGGAAGAGAGCGATTAGCTTCATCCTCAATGATCATCAGCCGATCCGGCGCATAACTTTGCAACAAACGATAAATCAAAGCTGATCCGTGGTAGCTACTTTCCACAGGCACATTGCCAACGTAGAGCAATCTAGGAACGTTTGAAGAGTTCATTAAAAATGTGCCAATTTAAACCTTTAAAAAGGCGCAATTTAAAGCGGGCTAAGCACGAAGTTTTCTGTGAATGCCATCTGCAACTTGAGTTGATTTCCATTGGTGACAGACTGAAACCCTGGAACTGAAAGGATCTGATAATTTTGAGTCTTTGCGAACTCGAGTATAAATGTTGCAGGACACTCATAGGCTTCCAGATTCAATCGGTTCCATTCGATCAATATGTGCGGACGCTCTTTTTGGATACAGTTGACTGAGCCTTTAAGGACTTGTGACTCAGCCCCTTCCACATCCACTTTGATCAACGAAACTTTCGGCTGTCCGGAAGATGACCACACTTCGTCAAGTGTTGTCATCTCGACTTGAATCTGATTAACGATGCCAACGCGTTGAGTTGGTCTAATCCCATCGAAAAGGCTATTTGATTCGCTTGCTAGTGAAAATGAAATCAAGCCTGAACTTTCTCCGAGTGCTTTCTCGACGAGTGTCCAACGATTACCAAAAGGCGAATTTGCGATTGTTTTCCGAAGACTCGGCAAAGTGTTCACAGAAGGCTCAAAGGATATCACTTTGCAGGTGGGCTCGTATTTCAACACGGGGATGGCCATCAGACCGATGTTAGCACCAACATCAAACATGATGCTATCCGGCTGAACTAAAGCCTGCAATACAGCAACATTATCTGCTTCAAAAATCCCCTGCTCACAGGCTGACTTAAAACTCAGTGAACCTTTGGAAAAATGAACCCTAACACCATAGTATGGGAAGCAACCCGAAAAGCCAGGGCACTTGCCATATAGCAAGTATTTGATCCACTTTTTAAAACTCATAAACTTGGAAAGTTAACCGATGGCCACTTTGAGATTACGCGGGTGCAACCTCCATACGAGATAAGCCATACTGCAAAACAGCCCCACAAATGCAGCAATCCGCATCTCAAACACACAGCCAGCGTAAATTGAAATCACGGCGAAGAGAGATGTGCCACAGAGCATTTCAAGCCATCGTATTCTTCTCATAATCTCAGAGAACTCCCGGAACAGCAACAGCAGGCAAGGCACGAATGCAGCGATGAATCCTGCAAATGCAGCAATCGCCAAGCCTGTTGAGCCGTATGTAGGAATAAGCCAAGCGGCGAACCCGATATTAACAACACCGGAAAAAACACCAATTGCACAAGCGAACCAGATTCTTCCCATGCTGATGAGAATGTTGCCCATTGGCCAACTCAAGCTATAGGCAATCGTGCCCAACATGACCCAGATGACAACACCATGGTCTGCGCTCCTGAATTGTTCGCCGTAAGGAATGGTTGTCAAAAAGGGCACCGAAAGCTGCATCAAGGCTATTGGAACAATGACCACACCACTCACCAAAAATGACAGCGAAAGGGATTTGCCATAGCCCTTCATATCCCGCCGAGTGAATGTATCGATCAGAACCGGTAAGATTGGGGTCAGTAACATCGCCGTGAAGTTCTCGGGAATAAGGCGAATGCGCTGAACTGCGTTGTAGAGTCCAAGATCTCCAAACCCTTGTGCGTTGCGAACTAGAATAGCCCCAACAGCCCATAACACCAACGAACTGAAAAGTGTGTTGAGCATTCCAGGAAGGTTAAAATCCCAGAACATTTTAGCCTCAGCCCAACATCCACGATAGATCACACGAATGCCAGCTTGCGTGGCTTCAGCCCGAAATACCCACCAAAAGAGAAAAGTGTTCAAGGCCGTAGATGCTATCAATCCACAGATAGCTCCGTTGACTCCCCACCATAGAGCCCCCAAGACCATCAAAGGGAAGGAAACAATCCCGACGATCAAATTAACTCGCGCCATGACTTTATATGCCTCGAGCCCACCAAGTGCACCCGTTGAGGCTCCAGCAATACCACTGAAGAACAACATAAGAGCTGATAAACGAAGTGGATTGGTAAGTTCAGGAGCTTTTAAAGTTGTCTCAGCAAGCCATGGAGCTGAAATAACGAGAACCAACGCCAACAAACCTGAAGTGATCCAGTTCGTTACACTCGCCAAAGCTACAAAGCGACCTGCACGCGCAGGATCATTGTGCCGAAACTCTGCCACATACTTGGTTGTGGCCATCCCCATGCCAAAGGCAGCGATGGTTCCAAACATTCCCACAGTGTTTTGAATCATTCCCAACTCACCAAAGCCTTCTTTACCGAGTAAACGCCCGACGATCACCCAAGAGACCGTTGAGAACACACGGGCAATCGCAGTGCCTGCAAGCGACCAAAAAGCGCCACGTGCAAGTCTTCCACCAAGAGGCGAAGCAAGAACGCGTGTAATTTGAGACTGCCAAGAATGGGGCAGCAAAGCTCTCAGGGCACGCGTCATTTGATTGCGTGATTTTTAGAATAGTCCAAAGGTCGCGAAATGAGTTTGGGGCTAATATCTCCCGTTGAGAAAACCTACCATGGCCTGAATTGGCACCAACACCAGATTGTGTGCTGGCCGAAGACCTTGAATCCTGGGAGCATCATCAGATTTTGCAAAAAAGGGCATCGCCTTGAACCAGTTCACCACGAGGTGAACGAAAACCTGTTTCAAGTTCAACGAGGTGAAGCCCATGCTGAGACATTGCGTCGTAAACCTCGTGAAAAAGACATGCACCCTGATAGAGAGGCTTATAGGATATTTCAATCCACGCTAGCTTCGTTCTGGCCAATACGGACTTTGCACCTTGAATGACTTGAAGCTCAGCCCCTTGAACATCGATCTTGAGCAAATCGATATGATTGAAACGTTCTTCATCAAGACTTGCCTCAAGTGTAGTAGATTTACACTCGAGTGCCTTCTGGAGTTGGACGTTGATTGCTGCCAGATCTGGAGAATCCCGTAGTGTAGGCAGTGTCGAAGAGGTGGCGTCGAACTCGTTTATCTCGAGCATTTTTGAGCCAATGATATTGCTGACCACACACTCGTGTATCTCGAAACGCTTGGCGTCGAAACTGCGCCGCATCTGTTCAGCATGGCTAGGTTGAGGCTCAAATAAGGCACCTTGCCTAACTCCACAAAGACGATCAATCGAGCGGGTAAAATCTCCTGTGTGAGCTCCAACATCGACAAGGACAATGTCACGCTTACGAGCAAGATGCTTTGCAAGCACATATGACACATCAGCATCATTGTAGGCCATACCAACAGACTGAAGCACTTTGGCTTTGATGAGTGACTTTATCTTCTTGATCATGGATTTACTCTAGAAGGAAAATTGCACCTCACTTGTTATGCAAGCGACAGCGACGCCTGATAAATCTCCAGGAAAACGTCATCGAGAGTCTTGGTAATTCCCCAGCTTGGGTAGTGCGCCTGCATCTTGGTGAGGTCGCTGATGTAACAGATGTGATCCCCTTCCCGATTTTTATCGAGGTATTCCCACTGCATCGCTTTGCCGGAGATAGCGGCGATTTTATCGAAGGCTTCCAAAATAGAGACGCTGTTGGCCCGACCACCGCCGATGTTGTAAACCTCGCCACAGCGTGGGTTTTCAAAAAAGGCATGCATGAAACGCACGAC
>JAIXVB010000250.1 GCA_027483245.1 Verrucomicrobiaceae bacterium
GATTACGCCACCGTATTGGAACAACAAGCTTCCACCCTCACTCGCACCGAGCGTTTTCCAGAGGCGCAAAAGCTACTCGAGCAAAGCCTGGGGCTACGACGCCGGATCGTCAGTGCTGGCCAAGAAAATCACAGTTATCAGCGTCAACTTGGCGTCTGTCTGGAGCGCCTCGCTGACATCTTGAACGCTCAAAAACAAGCAGGCCAAGCCCTGCCCTTGTTGCGTGAGCGCCAGGGCATCGCGATCAGTCTCTCACGTTCGGATCCACTCGACGCAACCCTGCAAAACGAGCTGCTCACCGCCCACGAAAAACTAGCCACGACACTCGAAGCACAAAAAAACGTCAAGGAGGCTCTCAGCCTTCGCCGTGACATCGTCAAACTCAGCGAAACCTTGGCAAAGGCTTCGCCCGATGATCCCAAAGCCCGTGTGACGCTCGCTCGTTCCCAGCATGATCTCGCGCGGCTTTGCCTGACAACAGGTGACCTGGAGCGAGTCAAAGAGGCCGCTGCGGCTTTGGATCAAGCTCACGAATGGCTGAGTGGTCTGGCGACTGCCAATGCCTTGGATGACGTTAGCCGTGACTTGCTCAAGTCCGTCATGAACGCACAAGAGGCGATCGCACGAGCCTTGTCTGGTCGGAGCTAATAAGTCCGCGATCAGACGTCTCACCCCGGATTGTTGGATTCCGGGCTGGGAAATTCCAGAACAAATTCCGTGAACTCCCCAGGGACACTGTGCACGTCAATCGTGGCGTTATGCTCTGCGATGATGGAATGACAAATGGACAAACCCAACCCCATGCCTTTGCCCACATCCTTGGTGGTAAAAAACGGATCAAAGATGCGACTGCGGATCTCCTCCGTCATGCCAGGACCATTGTCGCGCACGCTCAAGCGAATGCGTGAGTTTTGGCAACAGCCTTGAATCATCAATCGCTGTGGCTCACCCTGGGCGTAGTCTTTGATGCGCATCGCGTCCAGGGCATTTTTGACGAGGTTGGTGATCACCTGCACGAGCTGGCTGACGTCCGCTCGTATTTTCAATCCCAGAGGCACATCCAGACGCAATTCCACCCCCGCCTTCCAAGCGTGTGAAAAGAAGCGAAGCGCCGTTTGCACAATTGGCTGGATCTCTGTGATCAGCAGCTGTGACTGATGGGTGGTGCGGGTAAAACCACGCAGGTCTGCAATGATGCGCGCGACTCGATTCACCCCCTCCTCCACATCTCGCAAGACCTCACTGAAATCCGCCGCTGCAGCCGAAGGCAACTGGCGTGCGGATTGTTTGAGGATGTGCAGCCCTTGGAGTGCGTAGTTGAGAGGGTTGTTGATTTCATGAATCAATCCCGCGCTCATGCGCCCTAGTGAGGCGAGTTTTTCCTGCCGAACAAGAAGCGTGTCTTTTTCCTGAATGTCTTTCAACGCGGCCTCGATTTGAGATTTCTGCGCCGCAAGCTCCATCTTTTGACGTCGCATCTCCGCGAAGTTTCGCAGGCGTAGCGAGAGTTCTGCAATGGAGAATGGTTTCGAGATAAAGTCACTGGCTCCCGCCGCGAGGCAGTCCAGTTTCATGCCCTGATCGGCCATGGCAGTGAGCATGATGACAGGGGTCTCACGCGTGATTTCAGAGGCCCGCAAGTCACGACACAGCTCGAGGCCATTTTTGATCGGCATCATGATGTCCGTGAGGATGATATCTGGGCGTTCTTGCACGGCCAGCAACAGAGCATCCGCACCGTTCGAGGCCTCTCTCACCTCAAAGCTAGCGCCCAAATGCATGTTCAGAATCTGGCGATTGCATTCTTCGTCATCAACAATCAGCAGCAGCGGGCGCTGACGCAGGCCAAAGGACGGATGATCCGCGCTTGTCTGCGCGACTGCCGACTGCAAGATGGCCTCACGAATTTCATGCTCAAGGTGGTCCGTGCTCGGTTTGGACAAAGAGGTCGTGACCTGGGTTTCGACCACGGTCTCTTCACTCAAGAAAGCCAGCCAAAAGACACCCTCTGCCGCATCGAAAACATTCAGGGTCAATTGGCTCAAAAAACCAGAGCCATCTGCCCGGCGAGCACTCACCGTGTGCTTTTGTGCGAGCGTCTCTGAGGCTTCACGATCTGAAGCCGCGATTTGGAGGCAGATGACCGAGAGATCGTGATCGCTGGAGACAAGATCCTGCAGAGGCATGCCACTGAGTCTTCCTTTGGCATAACCAAGCATCGTCTCGGTGCTGCGATTTGCATAAACCACCTGACCCGTCGCATTCACCAGCATGAGGGCACCTGGGATCACTTGGAGGAGATCACGAAAACGATCCCGGATAAGTTTCGACTCACGGAGCAGACGCAGTTGCGTGGTGTCTTGAATTTGCCAACTCAGCGTGACTTTTTCACTGCCCTGATCGCCCAGCCGTTCTGCACGCAACTCCGCCCAAAAAGTCATCCCATCTCGTCTGCGTAGCACATTCTCATAAATCACCGCTCCATCCGCGATGGCTTGACGCATCCGGCGAAGGTGCAGGGGCTGGCATTCGTGGGGGATAACAAGTTCATGAAAACTCTGACCACACACTTCGCCATTGCTAAAACCCAGCCATTGTTCAGCGTCATTGGTCCAATGCAGGACCATGCCCTCAGCCGAAGTGAGCAACTGGCTGCCCGCAGGTGTGGAAGGTTCGGAAGAATTCATGAATTAGGTTTTAACCAGAACACGCTAGCTTCACAGCTCAACCAAGATAATGAACGCATTCCTTAAGAAATGAAAATGAAACCGATTGCTGGACCAAAACAGCTTGGAATGGCAAAGACTTTTTGAATATTCGTCAACGGGCTTAATGGGAGTTGAGTAAGGCTAGGTTTATGCGTAATCGGTAGCCTAGAAGCGGAGCTTGGGAAATGGATTCTGCCTGTTTGAGTCAACTTGATTTACCAAGCAATGGTTTGGAATGACAGAATAAACGCATAGGATTGACACCAAGCTTAGCTTACCGTGCAATTGTCTCGAAGTGCTTAAAGTTTGAAACCCCCACAATCAGACAGAGCATCAAACAGACCTCATCTTCGTTCTTTGCTCGCCTCCCCCGCCAGTGACTGCCAGCCCCCCCCCATCTTCAGCCACTTCCCAGCATGATCCGTGGATCATCGGAATCTATTCGTTGGCCTATGCTCTGGCATGCAGGCTTTCTCAGGAGCTTGTGTGTTCTGAATCCAATGTGGAACTCATCTGGTTGGCTGGTGGCGTGGCCCTCGCAGGTCTGCTGCACGTGCCCAAGCAACGCTGGCCTTTGATGTTAGGTTGTTTTTGGATTCTGAATTTATCAGTCAAGCTGGTGACCGGACGAGCTTTTTTGCCAAGCCTAGGCTTTGCCTGTCTGGACGTTGCCGAAAGCCTCGTTTGTGCGGGGATCATTCGTCAATGGTGCCAGAGTGAGGTTCGTTTCAGTCGGCTGATGGACGTCCTTGCACTGACGCTGGCGGCGACCGTGGTGAATGGCGTCACGGCGTTTTTAGCAGCTTGGATGGCTTGGCTGTCACAGGGATCGCCGTTTTATCTGTTTTTGACCACTTGGTGGATTGGGGACTCTCTCAGCCTGTTGTTGATCACTCCCCTGATTCTCAGTTGGGTGCATAGTGACCCGGTTTTCCTCGCTGAGATGAAACGCCGTTGGCTGCCCGTGCTGATCTTTTTGCTCTGCTGGTTGATGGTGGTTTGGGTCGTTTTTCATCCTGACTCCGTGTCTCTGCCAGTTCACGGGCACCCTTACATGATCTTTGCCCTGCTAGTCTGGGTGGGACTGATCGCTGAACAACGACTGACATCTCTCGCCCTGGTGCTGCTCGCTACGGCAGCCATCACTTCCGCGGTTCTGGGGTCTCCCCATTTTCCTTTTCCATCGGAAAACACCGCAGAGCGTGTTCTCTCAGTCCACGTATTCATCGCGGTGGTCTCCATCACCGGGCTCGCGTTGACGGCGAGTCTGATGGAACGCAAGGAGATGCTCCACAGTATCGCCAACACGGAATCGCGTGTTCGTGAGAGTGAGACCATTTTCCGCACGGCGCTCATGAGCTCCCCCATCGGCATGGCGCTCGTTTCACCCGAGGGCCGCTGGATTGATGTGAATCCTGTTCTGTGTGATCTGCTCGGCTACACTCGTGAAGAACTCCTCGTCACCGATTTTCAGACGCTCACGCATCCTGATGATCTCAAGCCAGATTTAGCTTTGCTGGATCAGATGCTCAGACATGAGATCGAGAATTATCAGATGGAGAAGCGCTACGTCCACAAAGATGGCGGCACGATTTGGGCGCAGCTGAACGTGTCCCTGGTCTGGAATGAGGACGGCACGCCAAAGCACTTCATCTCGCAGATCCAAGACATCACACGTCGCAAGTTTGCAGAAGAAAAACTGAATCGATCGATGAAGAGCATGGCAGATCTAAAAGTGGCCTTGGATGAACATGCCATCGTCGCGATTGTAGATGCCCGAGGTGTCGTGTTGGATGTGAATGAAAAATTCAGCGCCTTCACAAGCTATGGACGCTCGGAGATGCAGGGAAGACACATTGAAATGATCGGCTCCGAAGTCCACTCGGAGGCGTTCCTCCAGGAGTTGCACGCCACCCTCACCTACGGACGAGTCTGGGAAGGCGAACTGTGCGTGCATGCGCGCGATGGGTCCCCACGATGGGTCCGCGCCACGGTGGTTCCATTCATGGACTTCATCGGACAACCCGCGCAATTCATCGGCATCTGTGTGGAGATTGATGCCCCACATGACGAGCCTTCACTCGAAGCCTAACGAACGATTTGGAATTCGGGCAGCATCGTCACCGCCCATAACAAATCGGAGATGCTCTGTTCAGTGATACTCCCGTTCATGGCCTCCAGAGCTGCGCTCAATTCAAGCGAGTTCGGCCCACGTGAGAGCGCGGAAAGATACAACCAATCAATGAAGCTTTGAGCATTCGGCCAAGAGCGTTTCATCAACAGCTTGGCCCCGCGATCCAGTGTGTCTGCAAGGAGTGCCCCATTTGCCAAATCAATCGCCTCCAGGGTAGTGAGGTCATTGGGGCGCATGGAGACGATTTGCTCACGATTGGGCCGGCCTAGGCTACGCATGAGAAGATCACTTTTCATGAGACTGGCACGCGTCATCAAAACCGTTTTCTGAGAGGCTTGAGCCAGCAAGGCTGGGGCTTTTTGGGACAAGGCGGATT
Source organism: Verrucomicrobiaceae bacterium (assembly GCA_027483245.1). Taxonomy (GTDB): domain Bacteria; phylum Verrucomicrobiota; class Verrucomicrobiia; order Verrucomicrobiales; family Verrucomicrobiaceae; genus Prosthecobacter. Next base: position 5,219 of record JAIXVB010000250.1, read on the forward strand.
GCCAAACGGGCAGTGCAGGAACGACCACGGCGGGTTTCCACGCGTGTTTGGGCAGTGCCCCCAACCGACCCTCTTTGGCTGTGGGCGTGGAGACATTCCATTCCCAATTCTCATCACTGATGAGCACCTGCTCTGCACCCGTTTCCAGTTTGATTCGCGCCTCAAAAAAGAAACCGGCTGGATTGGGGTTCGTGCCTTCATTTTTGACCACTGCGGCGATGATATTGGCCCCTTCCTTCAGGGCCGTGTGCAGCGGCACGGCCTCGAGGTTTGACCAATCCGATCCCTGAGTTACGAGGCGTCCATTGACATAAAGATGGAACCCATTGTCACAGGTCACCACCGCAGCCGCCCGAGTGATCCCTGAGGGTAAGGTCACGGTCTTCCGCAAGGTGAGTGTCTCACCTGCTGGAGGTGCGCCTTGTCTGGCAGAATCTCCCCAAATCCAACGTGCGCTGATTTGAATGCCCTGCGCTTCTTGAAGATCTCTTTTTCCACGCATCACAGGCGCATCGATCTTGGCCGGAGCGGTGCCCGTGAGTTGCCAAAGCGCATCCACAAACTGCTCCGCCGTCAGTCTCCTGGCACGAGGTCCGGCATAGACATAACCGCGATCATCCAATCCAGGAGTGAGGATCTGAGCCTGGCTTTGATAAGCTTGGCTGGTGGTGATGTGCTCCAGAACTTTTTTCAGATCATAGCCGCTGTCTTTCAGCACATTGGCCAGATGATCCAGCAGATCCGCACTCCAGGGCTCCGTCTGCATGGCATCGACCGGATGCACAATCCCGCGGCCCATGAGGCGATGCCAAAGACGATTCACCAGCGTTCGTGTGAATCGACCATTCTCAGGATGCGTCATCAACTTGGCCAATTGTTTGAGGCGCTCTGGCTGCGGTGCTTTTTCATCCACCCGACCCAGCTCAGGAAAAATCCAAGCGGCTTTGGCGATTCGGCCTGTGGGTTTGTCACAGCGCGCAATGTCGAGAGGGCGTTTCGAGTAAATGGCCGCCAAACCATAGGCTTCATCGAGCTTCCAACGGTCCACAAAACTGTCGTGGCAGGAGGCGCATTTCATATTAATGCCGAGGAAACTTTGGGCCACACTTTGGGCGAACTGAATCTCGACGGTCTGGCCCGCACTCACGTCACCACGCCATTGGATGCCATCGATGAATCCACGACTTTCATCTCCTGGAGGCGCGATGAGTTCCTGAACAAAGCGGTCCGCCGGTTTGTTCGTCACCAGAGATTCATAGAGCCACTTGCTGATCTGCCGCCGCCCTCCCGTGATAAAACCCGTACCGCCATAATCATTGCGCAAGAGGTCATTCCAAAAGGTGAGCCAGTGCTCGGCATACGCCACATCTTGGCCTAACAAATCACGCAACAAGCGCGCACGTTTGTCCGGGGCCTTGTCGTCCAGCCATTTCTGCAAAACCTGCGCCTCAGGCAACAGACCAATGAGATCCAAATGCGCACGCCGAGCAAAGGTGGCATCGTCCGCAAGTTCAGGACGAGGCAACTGGCGACTCTCCAGATACGCGTCCAAAATTCGATCCACCGGGTGGTCGCGCCCCTCTCTGGCCACAGGCAAGGTCACAAGGCGAGGTTTCAAAGGCGGTTCATAAGCGGGCTTTTGAAAGGCAAATCCTTCTTGCCAAGTCAGCCCCTCATTCACCCAAGTTTTCAGCAGCGTGATTTCCTCAGGACTGAGCCGCGCACCCTTCGGCGGCATCTGCTCATCGCGATCTTGAGTCACCAGCACTTCGATAAGTCGGCTTGTTTCCGCCTGACCAACCTTGAGAACCTCTCCATTCTCACTGCCTTCCATCAGAGCCTCTCGGGTGTTCATGGAGAAGCCGCCCTTCTTTTTATCACCCGTGTGGCATTCCGTGCAGTGCTTTTGGATCACAGGCACGATCTGGTGCGCAAAATCCACCGCCCCGTGAAGAGGGATCGAAAACCAAAGCAAGAAAGTGAAGGGGGGAAACCGCGACATGTTTCCCAGCAAACGTGCCAAGCACAGAAATCCTTCCGCCAAGACCTTATTCTCTGAAGCCGATCTTGCAGGCCATGAAAGGACAGGCTACACGGCTTCGCATGAAGTTAACCCGCCACACCACCCTGCTCAGTCTCTTAGGACTCATCGTGGGATGCTCTACCCCTGATGCACTCCACGTGCCCATTTCTGAAAAGACGCGTCAGCGATTGGATCACAAAGCCATCAATAAACAAGAGTTCCTCAACCAGGTCTCCACGCAGCGACGTCCGAAGCCCACCCAAGCCGTGACCGTGCCCTTTCGCATGAATACAGGTGTGCCTGTCTTCAAAGCTGGGATCAACTACCGAACAGGCGTGCCCATGCTGCTCGACACCGGTGCGTCGCGCTCGCTGATCCAGGCAAACATCGCCACGAAACACGGCGTCACGGTCATGCGTGCCGAAGACGCCACGGTGGCCATGCAGGGAGTCGTGGGAAAAGAAGAGGCACGTGTCGGACTGCTGAACCCCCTCGAGATCGGTTCATGGGAAGTGAAGGGATATCCCTGCATCGTGCGCATGCATGAGAACTGGCTCAATGACCACTACAGCAATCAAGGTTTCCCAGAGACCCTCTTGGGCTTCGACATCGCGCTGGAGCACTGCAGTTATCTCACCCTCGATTATAAGGCGGAAAAGGCGACCTTTGCCTTTGCGGGGAGTTTTCAACCTGAAGCAGGGAAAAACGTCGCTAAAGCCGCCTTTCGAGTCATGCACGGCGTTCCCATGATCACGCTGAAATCTGGCGGCAAAAGCTGGGAGGCGATCGTGGATACAGGATCCTTCAATGGCATCGAGATCGATGAAACCACAGCCAAGCTTCTCGGCGTGCAGGATCAGGGCGAAGTCGTGCGTGGGCTCTACTTGATGGGCGTGGGTGGCACCATTTCATCCACTCATGCGAGACTGCGCACCCTGAAACTCAACGACCTGACGATTCTGGGCGATACCTTCCGTGAGGCTCAGGTGGACATTTCTCCTGGCCCCCCTCGCGTCGGTTCCTTTTTCCTGAAGGACTATCGCGCTACTTTTGACATCAAGCGCAAGACTCTCTGGCTCGAGTGGTGAATCTTTTTCCCGAGTCCACACGAATAGACAGCGTGCGTTTGACGTTACGTCACTGTCAACTCATTGAACCAACTCAGCCATCCCCCATGAAACACACCATGCGTTTACTCACCGCCATCTTTGCAGGTCTCTTCGGCAGCGCCCATGCCGGCCAGGGAGAAAAAGTGGACTACGAAGCCCCCAAGGTCTCCGGCATCAATCAGGATGGAGCCACGGTGAACTTCGCCGATGTCTATGCAAAGGGACCCACCGTGGTCTTCTTCTACCCGAAAGCCAACACACCAGGCTGCACGAAACAAGCCTGCTCCTTGCGCGATGCCTTTGCCGAACTCAAAAAAGACGGTGTGCAGGTCCTGGGTGTCTCTTTTGACAAAGCCGAGGCCCAGAAAAAATTCCAACAGGACCACAGCCTGCCATACGACCTCATTGCTGACCCCGAAGGCAAAATCGTGGAAGCCTTCAAGGTCGAAAAAATGCTCAAGGGCATGGTTTCTCTCGCCTCCCGTCAGGCCTTCTTGATCAAAGGCGGCAAAGTCATCTGGCACGATGCCAAGGCATCCACGGCTGAACAGGCGGATGATATCAAACGCGTGTTGGCTGAGACCAAGTAAGACATCAGCCTTAAGGTCATTTTTTGACGGAGTCAGGCAACTGGCTCCGTTTTTGCTTTTCGGATGCGTCTATTTGCGGCATCTGAAGGCTAATCTCATGAAGTTCTGGTTCCTCCTCACCCTCGTCGTCTCGACCGCGTTTCTCCATGCCCAGGAGAGCACGCTGCGCTTCCCCAATAAAGCCACATGGGTCGAAGAATCCACCACGCGTGGCGGACGTGATGATGGGGAAGGCCACTGCAATGTGGTCTCTGTGGACGGCAGTCATTGGCGCTGTGAACGTGTGAATAATCAGGCCGATATCGAAATCACCATTTGTCAGGCTTCCAAAGTCGTCTCCAGCAGCAAGGGGCCCGCCCCAAAAAACTGCCCAGGAGTTGAAGGCGTGAGGGAGATTTATTCCGCACTCAATGGACGTGCCAAGTTCGAAGTCGTGGACATCATGAACGGCGTCGGTTTTTCACGCTACCTCGAAAAACTCTCCAACGGCGGCACACGCACCATCTGGCTGGATCGCTCGTCGGGATTTCTCAAGCGCGTCATCACCAAGGGCCCCGACGGCAGCATTCAGCAGCAGGATTTCCGCCTCATCGAAGTGGATGTCAGCACGAGCCGCCGACTTTTCGACACCAGCAGCTTGGTTCCCTTCTTCTCCAGCCACTTGGATCACTGGTATGAACAGCGCACGCGCTGAGAGGCTCTCAGGGTCTGAAACTCCAGGCTCCCCGGCGCGCTGATTTGGCAGTCGCCTCGTGTTGCCTCAACTGGCGCTCATAAAGACTGCCCTGCCTGCCATCCGGCAGAGTCGTGCCGGTGGTGTGAATACGCGCCAGCCCTGCGCGAACCAACTTTTCAGAAAGGTCCTCACCATCGGTAAAGACCACAAAGGTGTAGTGGCGCTTTTGAGTGAACACGGCCTGCCATTTGGTGTAAAGGGTGAAGGATTGCGTGCGCAGCAGCTCTCGAGTGAAAGCTTGGGCCTGCTCACCGATGAACACGGTTTCGGACTCCGTGAGCCCCCCGAAGTAATGCACCTGCTCCTGGAGTCGATCTCCGTTGAAAGCGTGTCGGCGCTTCTCGGGACAGTCCACAAAATAGAGCCTGAAGACATGCTCCTGGTCCCGGTAACGAATCCTGAAACTATCGCCATCATTGTCAGGATCTTCCACCAGCTGAGCCCCTGGCATGACCTCAAAGACTTTGGTTGCGCCAGCGGGCCTTGCCTGGGCGGGTGCGCGATGCTGATCCCGCCAGACCTGGACACCCACACCGATGAAAACCAGGAATAACCAAAGATGTTTGGGCAGTCGGCGACGTCGGCGCATCTCAACTCAGTTCTTCTTTCCCAAGATTCCCATCACAAACAGCCCGAGCAGTAAACCCGCGATGCAGATGAGCCAAAAGTTCACCGGCGTATCTGGCAGCTTGCTATGAATCTCCATGCCAAAAATGCTGGCGAGCGCGGTGAGTGGCAGAAACAAAGCGGCGAGCAGGTTCAGCCTGTGTGCGGTGGCCGCCATTTGCCGTGCAGTCGCCGCCTGAGCTTCCGCTTGCCGTGCCACGGTGAAATTCAGACCGAACTGAGCGTCTTGCAGCAAGAGTTCCGCATTGCGCTCAATGGCAGCTCCTTGGTCACGCAGATTGATCAGTTCACGCTCACTTTTGAGCATCTCACGCGCCTGTTGAAGCGCCCGGTGCAAGCCTCGTGAAGAGCGCAGGACAGGAGCTAATTTTTCCAGTACCATGTGATACTCTGTGGCAGTGCTCGCGAGATTTTCTGCCGATTCGAGCTCGATCAGTTTTTGATCAAACGTCCGCAAGTGATCACTCAGGGCAGCCAATCCATTGCCAGTCAGATTGGTCTTCCATTCGCCTTCGGGACTGCGCCAAAAGAGAGCGGCTTTTCGCTGATGTTCATCCGGCAGGGGTAACTGATGCAGGATGATGAGCAGGTGACCCTCTTCAAACATCGCTCGCTGAGGTCCCGGCTCACGGCCCAGACGATTGCGGATGGAATCAGGCACGGGCCAGAGCTTCGGGAGCAGGCTGATGTCAGGTTTCATATTCGCGGCGACAGTAACCAGAGAAGTGGGTCAGGTGAATACAATTTCATGCAGAGATTCATCTCAGCACCCACCTGACAGGCGTAGCTCAAAACTCATGCGCCATCTCATTCTCGTTCTCGGTGATCAGCTCGATCGGCATTCAGCCGCCTTTGATGACTTTGATCCCAAGGTGGATCGTGTGTGGATGGCTGAGGTCGCCCATGAATCCACCAAAGTCTGGACACATCAGGCACGCATCGTGGTCTTTCTCAGCGCCATGCGTCACTTTGCTGAAAGCCTGCACGCTGAGGGAATCCAGGTGGAATACCAGACTCTCACCGACCCCAAGAATCAGGGCGATTTCGTGGTCGAATTGGAGGCCGCTGTGAAACGGCTCAAACCCAAAAAACTCATCCTCGTCGAACCAGGCGAATGGCAGGTTCGGGAGGATTTTCGACAAGCAGCAGCTCGCCTCAAGATTGAGCTCGATGAACGAGAAGATCGCCACTTTTTAGCTTCACACACCGACTTCCAAAAACATGCTGAAGGTCGCAAAGGACTGCGCATGGAGTTTTTCTACCGAGAAATGCGCGTGCGACACAAGGTGCTCATCGATGACGGAAAACCGGTCGGTGGGGAATGGAACTTTGACAGTGAAAACCGCAAGAGCTTTGGCAAAGAAGGACCGCCCCTGCATGCTGCGCCGAGGCGTTTCTTGCCTGACACCATCACCCAGCAGGTCATTCGGGAGGTGCAATCGCGCTTTTCCGATCATCCTGGCAGTCTGGCTGATTTCGACTGGCCCGTCACACCCGCCGAGGCTGAACTGGCTCTTCAGGATTTCATTGAAAATCGCCTCGTGGACTTTGGCGACTACGAAGACGCCATGTGGAC
>JAIXVB010000705.1 GCA_027483245.1 Verrucomicrobiaceae bacterium
AGTGGGAGGAGTGAGAGAAAAAAGCGGGTCCGAGACATGCAGTGACTAGACTAGGCGCGGCAACCTCGTGACGCAATCGCGCCTGCGGAGTTGAAGGGGACAACGGCGACTCCAGCGCGTTGCAAAGCTGGCCTCACTCCGAGCTGCGCACGGCATCCAGGGTCAACTGCCACTGCTCCTCCCCCCGCCAGAAATTTCGCTGCACCCGCATGGCGACGTCCCAGGGCGGTTTGGGCAGATTTTTCAGGGGTGCATTGAACCAGCGGGCTTCCATCGAGGCTCCGTCTTGAGTGAGCATGACGCGCAGATGCTTTTCTTTCATCAGTCGGCCTGGCAGGCGCGGCGTGATGCGTTTGCACAAAAACACGGGCTCTTGATTGCGCTGACCAAAGGGCTCCATGAGGCGGAAGTTCTGGAGGAAATCGAGCGAGAGATCCCGCAGGCGGACCTCGGCATCCAGCTCCAGCACGGCGGTGAGAGACTCTTCACTGAGCGCCTTCTTGGCCGCTGCGCAGAAGGATTCCCGGAAGATGTCCAAATTGGCCTCCACGATGGAGACACCAGCGGCCATGGCGTGACCGCCCCCGCGCACGATGTGTTCCCGGCAGACCTCAATGGCCTCCACCAAAGAAAACCCCTGGATGCTACGACCACTGCCCTTGCCCATGCCATTTTCATCGAAGGAAAACAGGATGGTGGGACGATTCACGATGCGTGAGATGCGGGAGGCGCAGATGCCGACCACGCCAGGGTGCCACTTGCGTGAGCCGAGCACGATGGCATGCACATCATCGAGATTTCCCAGGGCTAGAAGCATCTGTTCGGCCTCTTGAAAGACCTCCTGCTCCACCGCTTGGCGATCACGATTGTGGCTCTCCAGCAGGGCCGCGTATTCAGCAGCGATGAGGGGGTCCTCCGCCAGCAGCAATTGCAGGGACGTGAAGGCGGTGTCGAGCCGACCTGCTGCATTCAGACGAGGTCCCAGGCGGAAACCGACGTGATGAGTCTGGATGAATCCATCGACCCCAGCCGTCTCTTTCAAGGCACGGAGGCCGAGGCGTTGCGTCTGAGCCAGGGCTTCCAGCCCACGACGGACAAGGAGACGATTTTCATCAATCAGCGGGACCAGATCCGCCACCGTGCCGAGCGCCACCAGATCCAGGGTCTCTTTGAGATCGAAATTCTCCACACGGCGGGTTTTCATCAGCGCGTGGGCCACTTTGAACACGAGTCCAGCGGTGCAGAAGTAATGATAGTCCGTGCCTAACTTCGGATTCACCAAGGCCACACAAGGCGGACGACCAAAGGGGGAAAGCTCATGGTGATCGACAATCACACAGTCCACACCCTGATCGCGCAGCCATTCCAGCTCCTTGATGGAAGTGGTGCCACAGTCCAGTGCGAGCAGGAGATCCGGTTTGCCAAATTCCTCAAACAAACGCGCAAAGCCATCCAGACTCAGGCCATAACCCTCGTCCATGCGCGAGGGCAGAAAAAGATGCGTGTCCAGTCCGTAAGCCTTCAGCGTGAGGTGCATCAGCGCCATGGAAGTGACGCCATCGACATCGTAGTCGCCATAGAGAGCGACGCGCTGCTTTTCATCCACCGCACGCAGGATGCGCTGCACGGCGATGTTCATCTCTGGCAGCAGGCAGGGATCTCCTAGAGAGGCGAGTTTGGGCACCAAAAAATCCCGCACCTGCTCGGGGTTGGTGATGCCACGCTGGGCTAGCAGCAGGGCCAGCAAAGGATGGAGCCCGGTGTCCGCAGCCAAATCCGCAGCATTCTCCGGGACTGGCTTCAGCAGCCAGAGCGGGGGGCGCGTGTTCGGCAAAGGGATTTCAGAGGCGAGGGCCATGAGGGATGTGCAACCTCCTTGTATGCAGCACGCGCGTAGGCTAGTCAAAGCCTCCCTCCCTTTCATGTCATCTGACTCCGCATCCACACTCTCTGGTCGCCTCTGGCTCGCAGGCATGGGCCTCTTTCTCGCTTTTGCAGGCCTGCTCTTCACCTGGGTGCTCTTCACTGCCTGGCAGCGCGCGGAAGAAACCCGCCGCTGGCAGCCCACGCCCTGCCGCATCCTTTCGGCCCAGGTCACCAGTGCGCGACCCACCCCGAATTCAAATCCCGCTTACCGGGCCGAGGTGCGTTACAGCTACACCTTCGAAAACCAACGTCTCACCGGCACCCACATCAAGCGCGTGGACTCCGCCAGTCAGCACGAAGACAACGCCCGCAAAAAACTGGAGGCCTACCTCATCGGCAGTGAGGCCACCTGTTATGTCAATCCCGCGCTGCCGACCCAAGCGGTGCTGAAACACGACTCCCGCGCGCCTCTGTATTCCATCTGGTTTCCCATGCTTTTCGTCGTGGGTGGACTCGGCATGGCCTGGAATGCCCTGCGTCGCCGCACGGCTGCCAGCTAGCAGCCGTGCGTTCGCATATCACGGAGCACCTTCGTTACACTACATGCTCGCCCTTCAGCACGTCATCCAGTGTCTGGCGCTCGCGCACGACGTGGGCGGTGGCTCCATCGACGAGGATCTCGGCAGGCATCGGACGGGTGTTGTAGTTTGAGGCCATCGTGAAGCCATAAGCGCCTGCGCTCATCGCCGCGATGTAGTCGCCTTCTTTCACCAGGGGGATCTCACGGTTTTGGGCAATGTAGTCACCGGTTTCACAGATGGGTCCCACGACATCGACGACTTCGGTTTCTGCTGTCGTCGGTTGCTTCAGTGGCACGATCTGGTGCCAGCCTTCATACAGAGTCGGGCGAATGAGGTCATTCATGCCAGCATCGACGATCTTGAAGGTCTTTGCCCCCCCGCGTTTCTCATAAAGCACCTGGGTGAGCAGCACCCCGGCATTGCCGACCATGAAACGTCCAGGTTCGCAGAGAATGCGCAGACCGAGGGGCTTGAGCAGAGGCACCACGGACTCAGCGTAGGTCTGGATCGTCAGCGGATGCAGCTCGCCATTGTCCTGCCACCAGGCGGCGTCGCCTGAGTCGAGGCTCTGTTTGTAATTGATGCCGATGCCACCGCCGATGCTGAAGAATTTCAGGTCGTATTTGGCTTTCATCTCAGCCACGAGCGGCGCCACTTTTTTCACCGCTTCGACATACGGATCCACGCTGGTGAGCTGGGAGCCGATGTGCATCTGCAGGCCGCGGATTTCCAAATTCGGCATCTCGCTGGCGATGCGCGCATACACCTCGCCGATGCGGTCGAAGTCGATGCCAAATTTGTTCTCGCTCTTGCCCGTGGTGATCTTCGCGTGCGTCTTCGCATCCACGTTCGGGTTCACGCGCACAGCCACCGGGGCCTTCTTGCCGATCTCGCCTGCCACGACATTGATGTAGCTCAGTTCCGCTTCGGACTCGGCATTGATGCAATAGACGCCTTGCTCCAGGGCATAGACGATCTCGTCGCGTGTCTTGCCCACACCGGCAAAGGTGCACTTGCCAGCGTCGCCCCCAGCTTTGATCACGCGGTAGAGCTCACCTGCAGAAACGATGTCAAAACCACCGCCGAGCTTCGCAATCGTGCTCAGTACGGCGAGATTCGAATTGGCCTTCACCGCGTAGCAGATCAGATGATCCAGCTCACCCAAAGCGGCATCGAGACGTGTGAAGTGGCTCGTGATCGTGCCTTTGGAATAAACATACAGCGGCGTGCCGTGCTTCTCAGCCAATGACTGGAGTGCGACGTCTTCGACGAACAATTGACCCTGGGAATAACGGAAGCTGTGCATAAACGGGCCGGGTAGATAGACGGGAATGGCCCGGACGCAACTCAAGGCATGATTCAGGAAAACAAACGGCTGGTTGCGTCTGCTGAGGCCCCTGCTTTAAATCTGCAGCTGTTCAGCGAAAGTGCTTTACGGAACGGCTCAAATGCCGCAACTGTTCGCGCGAACATTCTCACCCGACCACGATCATGGCCAAATCCCCCTCCAAAGAGTCCTCCGAACCCAACACGAACAAGATTGCTGAAGCGCGCGCACGCAATTTGGATCTGGCCATCCAGCAGATTCACAAGGATTTCGGTGAAGGTTCCATCCTGCGCATGGGCGCTGAGAGCAAGGCCGATGTCGCGGTCATCCCCACAGGCAATCTTTTGATCGATCAGGCCCTCGGAGTCGGCGGTTTCGCCCGCGGTCGTGTCGTCGAGGTCTATGGCCCGGAGTCCTCAGGTAAAACCACACTCACGCTGACCGCTGTCGCCCAGGCTCAGAAAGCAGGTGGACTTGCCGCCTTCATTGACGTGGAGCATGCTCTGGATCCTAACTACTCCCGCCGACTCGGTGTGAAAATGGATGAGCTCCTCGTCTCCCAACCCAGCTCGGGTGAAGAGGCCCTGCGCATCTGTGAAACCCTCGTCCGCTCCAATGCGCTCGACATCATCGTCATCGACTCCGTGGCGGCTCTCGTTACCCGGCAGGAATTGGAAGGCGACATCGGCGACTCCACCGTCGGTGCCCAGGCTCGTCTCATGAGCGCAGCGCTGAGAAAGCTCACCGCCATCATCAGCAAGGCCCGCACCTGCGTCATCTTCACCAACCAGATCCGTGAAAAAATCGGCGTCATGTTTGGTAACCCCGAAACCACACCTGGGGGTAAGGCCCTCAAATTCTACGCCAGCGTGCGTGTGGACATCCGCCGCATCGGCGCCATCAAAAGCAGCGATGGCACCATGATCGGCAACCGCACGAAGGTGAAGATCGTGAAAAACAAGCTCGCCCCTCCCTACACCGAGGCTGAGTTCGACATCATGTACAACGAAGGCATCTCCAATGTTGGGTCCATGCTCGACTTGGCCATGGAGTTCGACATTCTCCAGAAACGCGGTTCGTGGATCAGCTACAAGGGCTCCCAACTCGCGCAGGGGCGCGATGCGGCCAAAGAAGCCCTCAAAACCGATACCACCCTCTATGCAGAGATCGAGGAAGCGGTGAAAGCCAAGCTTGTCGAAAAAGGCATGCCAGCCGGGGCACCCCCAGCCGAATAAACAGAATTCGTCGTGAGCCGATGGAGGTCAATCCGACTTCCATCGTCGCTCAAGGCAGTTTGACCGTCGGCGGCAGCGTCAGTGGCTCACCTGCCGGTTTGGCTTCATCCGGGAAAATGACCGTGATGCTGCGAATGCCCGCCGAAGCGGCCTGGCCTTCCTTCAACAGCCATTTCTGCACAAACTCCGCCACCGATTTCCGGGCCGCCTCGCGCACCAGATCCAGGTGCTGTTTGTTGCCCGCCCGCTTCTCCAGCGTTGGCGTCAGACTCTTTTCCAGAGCGGTCATGTTTTCCACCGCATTGAAGCGCAGCCACCCCGCCTCCGACTTCTTTTCCAGGCCCTCAGTGCGGATCGCCGGAGGGAGCGAGGGGCGCAGAGCCGGAGCTTGGACAATGCATTGCCCCTCTTCCACCCGCAGTTGCCACTCATCCGAAAGCTGGATGTGATACCGATAAACCACCGGCGTGCGAATCTCTGAGACCGTCGTGCCCAGGTAAACCGTGTCATTGAACAGGGTCTTCATGTCATACTTCGTGATCGTCTCATCCGTCTGCATCGTCGCCACCTCCAGCACATCGCCCTTCGTGGACACGATCTCCGTGATCGACTGGCGAAAGCTCTCCGTGATCTGCTGAGAAGTCATCCGCGCGGGCAGATCGCTCAGCCAAGTCAGGCTTCCTTTGGCCAGATCCGCAAATTTCCACAGGACCACCCCGCCGATCAAAAACACGCTCAGAAAGAGAATCACCAGCCCACGCCAACAACCCGAAGCGCGGCGTTTTTTCATCGGAGACGAAGCAGAGTCCTCAGCCATGCCGTCATCATGGCGCAAATCAGCTCACGTCCAAGTCGCAAATCCCAGGGAACCACGCTCTTGCGTGCTGCCAGTTGACACCCACCACTCGCGCGCCTACTCTCCATTCGCTTTCGAGCATGGCGAGGTAGCAAAGTGGTAATGCACTGGTCTGCAAAACCGGTATGCGCGGGTTCAATTCCCGCCCTCGCCTCCATCTCTAAAATCTATTTTCTGGAGATGCATGATTCATCACGCTAAGGATCAAATCTGAGTCGATGAAGCGTAGCCAGCTTCTTTCTACAGGTTGGTCTTGAACCTACGGTAAGGACACCTGTAGCTTGTTCCCCCAGGGGCGAGACAGTTTTCTAAAGCTCTCTGGTTTCACGCATTCTCATGTCGCTTTCTCTCATTCTCACGCACCCTGGTGGTGCTCATAAAGACGAACTCCTCGCCTGTAGTCTGCTCGCTGCGGTGAATCGTGTGCCCATTGTGCGACGCGAGCCCACGGCGGATGATCTCGTGGATCCCAGCATCGCGGTTGTGGATGTCGGGGGTGAGCATGCTCCTGAGCGGAACAATTTTGATCATCATCAATTCCCTGCGGATCATCCGCCCGTGTGCGCGCTCAGTCTTGTTATGCAGCATCTCGGTGTTTATGAGGATGCGCGGCAGTTTTGCGATTGGCTGGAGCCTGCGGAGTGGTTTGACACGCGTGGCCCGAATGTCACCGCTCAGTGGTTGGGCGTGGATCGCAGCACGATGAACAAGCTCAATTCCCCCATCGATGTCACGGTCCTCCGTCGGTTCGCCAAAGCCAAACGCCTCGATCCAGGGGAACCGCTTTGGGAAATCCTCAGCTTCATCGGCCAGGACCTCCTGGAGTATCTGCGTGATCTGCGCAGCCGTCTCGATTTCGTCGCGCAGCACGCTGAAATCTGGAACGTGAATGGCGACGAAGTCCTCTTCCTCCCTCGCACAGAACCCATCCCGGAGGAGCCTTCCGCAGGCATCGGGCGTTACTTGGAAAACATCGGCAAGAGCCGTAGCATCGCGGCCCTCATTTATCCCGATCGTCGGGGCGGTGGTTATGGGCTGTCTCGCCACAATGACGACCCGCGTTACGACTTCACTCGGATCGAAAAGGAGCCGGATGTCCACTTCGCTCATGCCCGTGGTTTTATCGCTAAAACCTCCGCGGCCGAGATCGTGCGGGTCAAAGAGCTTCTGGCTTTGGCCAAGGTCTAGCTCAATTCTGCACG
>JAIXVB010000266.1 GCA_027483245.1 Verrucomicrobiaceae bacterium
CATGATTTCAACAATCTGCTGACGGTGATCCAGGCCAATGCCTCGCTGGCCAAACTGAAGAGGCTGTCGCCAGAAATGACGACGAATGTGTTCGACGAGATTTTGGATGCCTCGAGCCGTGCGGGGGCACTGACGCGGCAGTTGCTGACCTTTAGCCGTCAGCAGCCGATGAAGCTGGAATCGGTGGATGTGAATCAAGTGGTCACGCATCTGAACCGGATGCTGCAGCGATTGATTGGCGAGGACATCGAGATTCAACTGCGGCTGTCAACGCTGCCCGCCATGATCCATGGGGATGCGAGCATGATCGAGCAGGTGGTGCTGAATCTGGCGGTGAATGCGCGAGATGCGATGCCCCGTGGAGGCAAGTTGACGCTTTGCTCGGAGCGTGTCGAGGTGAAGGAATTGCCGGTTCAGGCTCCGGTGTTGGCCAGTCCGGGTGAGTATGTGCGGCTGGATGTGATGGACACGGGCACGGGCATCAAAGCGGAGCATTTGCCGCATCTTTTTGAGCCCTTTTTCACCACCAAAGAAGTGGGCAAAGGCACCGGCATCGGCTTGGCGACGGTCTTTGGCATCGCCCAACAGCACGGAGGCTGGGTGGTGGTGGAGAGTCAGGAGGGGCTGGGCTCCACGTTCAGTGTTTTCTTACCGGTGTTTCGGTCGGCTGAGGTGCAGGCGAAATGCGAGGTTTTCCAGGCCGCCCCCTTGCTCCCGCAGGCCAAGGGCACGATTTTGGTCGTGGAGGACGAGGCCACGGTGCGTTCGGTGGTGATGCAGGTGCTGACGCTGCATGGCTACACGGTGCATGAAGCGGCCAATGGACGCGAGGCCCTGCTGCTGTGGCCGAAGATCGCCGATCAGGTGGATCTGCTTCTCACGGACATGGTCATGCCCGGGGGAATCACAGGACTGAATCTGGCACGGCAACTGGTGGAAAACAAGCCGTCTTTGAAAGTCATCTACACCAGTGGCTACTCCACGGAGATGTTTCAAAAGGACAAAAAAATGGGGGAAGAAGTCACTCTCCTGCGCAAACCTTACGCGGCGGCTGAACTGCTGCGAGAGATCGCCAAACTTCTCTGAACAGCCTGTGTTGGGCTTCAGGGTTGGGGATTGCGGTCCAGCCAGCTCTTCATCATTTCGATGGCCTGACCGCGATGACTGAGAGTGTTTTTTTCAGCCTGCGAGAGTTCGGCAAAGCTCTTTTTGAAGCCTTCGGGGTAGAACATGGAGTCATAACCAAAGCCGCCTTTGCCGCGTTGGATCATGGAGACCCAGCCCTCCACGGTGCCAGTGGCCACGTGAAGCAGTTGACCATCCCTCACCAGGGCGAGGCAGCAGTAAAAACGGGCAGGGAAGTATTGAGCCGGGTTCCGGCCGATGTGACGCAGGCGCTCTTTCAGCAGCAGTCGATTCTCAGCATCGGTGGCATTTTCTCCGGCATAGCGGGCTGAATAAACGCCGGGTTGACCGTCCAGGGCATCGACTTCCAGGCCGGAGTCATCGGCCATGACCAGAACGCCAGGAAGGGCAGCGCTGCCGCCTTTGGCCTTGATAATTGCATTTTCCTCAAAGGTGGTGCCCGTCTCCTCCGGCAGAGTGATCCCAGGGTGAGAAAGCATGTCTTCTACCTGCCATGGTGAACCTAGCAGCGTGGTGACTTCGTGGGTTTTATGGGGATTGGAAGTAGCAAGAAACAGTCGAGACATGAGGGCTGTTTGGGTCTTAAGCGAGAATCTTGAAGAAATCAACCCGGCCTCTTGAGTTCTGGATTTTCCTTTGACCCCACTCTCCCACACAGCTAAAACGGGCTTCCCCTTTTTGCACATGGCTGTATCCGACCGACAACACACCCTGGCCAAGCCAGCCTCCATCACCGGCACTTCTCTTCACACGGGAGAGCAGGTGACCTTGACCTTGCAGCCTGCGCCGGAAAACTTCGGCTTCAAATTCCGCCGCATGGATCTGGAAGATAAACCCTTCATCTCGGCCTTGGTTGAGAAAGTCCAGAAGGTGGAGCGCGCGACCACGATCGCCGAAGGTGGCGTCAATGTGCATACGGTGGAGCATGTGATCAGTGCCCTGGCGGGCATGGGGGTGGACAATGCCATCATCGAGATGGATGCGAATGAACCACCGATCGTTGATGGCAGCTCACTGCCTTTTGTGGAGCTCATCAAAAAAGCGGGCCTGCAAGAGCAGTCGGAGCCACGCAAGATCTTCGAGATCCGCGAGCCGATTTACCAGGAGACACGAGATGGCACGATCCTGACGATTGTCCCAGATAAAAAATTCCGCATCAGTTGCACGAATGTGGGACCTGAGGGTCGCTTCACCCAATACATCTCTCTGGAGATCAACCCTGAGACTTACGAGAAGGAAATCGCTCCAGCTCGCACCTTTGTTTATTATGAAGACATCGCTCCTCTCATGGAGAAGGGGCTGATCAAAGGCGGCACGCTGGAAGCAGCGGTGGTGGTGCGGGGTGAGACGCTGCTTTCCAAGCAGCCGCTGCGGTTTAACAATGAGTTCGTTCGCCACAAAATCCTCGACATCATCGGTGATCTCATGCTGTCCGGCAAACGCATCACCGGTCATGTGATCGCGGTGCGCCCAGGTCATGGACCGAACACGGAAATGGCGCGGGCCATCGTCTCTCAATACAACGCCATGCGTGCCATGGTGCCACCGACGGTGAATGTCCCCGGTGGTGAGGCCGTGTTGGACATCAATGAGGTGATGAACATTTTGCCTCATCGTTATCCCTTCCTGCTGGTGGATCGCATCATCGGATTCGAAGGCGAAACAAAGTGCCGTGGCATCAAGAATGTCACCATCAACGAGCAGTTCTTCCAAGGGCACTTCCCGGGACATCCGATCATGCCGGGCGTGTTGCAGCTGGAGGCGATGGCGCAAGTTGCCAGCATCGTGCTCCTGCGCATGCCGAGCCATCAAGGTAAGATTGGTTATTTCCTCAGTGCGAACAATGTGAAGTGGCGGAAGCCAGTGGTGCCAGGAGATACCCTCATCATCGAGACCGAGATCACCAAGGCCAAGCGCAGCATCGCTCAGGCAGTTGGTCGCTGCTTTGTGAATGGACAAATCGTCTCGGAAGCCGAGCTCATGTTCAATGTCGTGGATCGCTGATCGAATTCACCTTCTCTTCACTGTTCTCCCCCGTGATTCATCCCACCGCTCTCATTGATCCCAGCGCCCAGATCGGCGCAGATGTCACCATCGGCCCCTATTGCATCATCGGTGCTGGGGTGGAGATTGGAGAAGGCTGTTGGTTGCAGAATCATGTGACGATCATGGGCCCCACGAAGATCGGGAAGAACAACCGCTTCTTTTGTTATGGCTCCATCGGTCAGCAGACACAGGATCTGAAATACAGCGCGGAGCCCACGTATCTGGAGATTGGCGACAACAATACCTTCCGTGAGTTTTGCTCTGTCCACCGCGCGACTTCAGTTGGTGATAAAACGGTCATTGGCAGCCACAACAGCTTCCTGTCCTACGTGCACATTGCTCATGACTGCATTGTTGGGAACCATGTTATTTTCTCCAACAACGGCACCCTAGCGGGGCATGTGACGGTGGAGGATCATGTCATCCTCGGCGGCCTCAGTGCCGTTCATCAGTTTTGCCGCATCGGCACGCGCAGCATCATTGGAGGTTGTTCAAAGATCGTCCAGGATGTGCCACCCTACAGCACCGCCGATGGCAATCCGGCCCGCGCTCGTGGCTTGAACATCGTGGGACTCCAGCGCGCGGGTTTCAGCCGCGATCAGATGCGCGCGATCCGAGTGGCGTTTCGCAAGGTCTATCGCTGTGGTTTGAACAACGCCCAAGCGGTGGAAGAACTCCGCAGCACGGAACTGACACCCGAAGCCGCGCGCTTCACGGATTTCGTCGCTACGACCAAACGCGGCATCGTCGCGGGCGGAAAAGTGGGCGATGACGAAGAGGAGTGATTTCCGCTCGACTTGGCGGCATTGTCCCTGCTTTACTCCGCCGCGATGTCTGATCCCTACGCCTCCGAGACCGAGATCCAAACCGCCGCGCGGCCTATCCAAGCTCTGAAGCGGGCGCTCAATGAGGTTTTGTTTGGTCAGAGTGAGCTCATCGACCTCGTGCTTTGCGGTGTCATCGCTCGCGGTCACGTGCTGCTGGAGGGCCTGCCAGGCCTGGGCAAGACTGAGCTCGTGAAAGGTTTGGCCAAGGCGCTGAATCTGACCACGAGGCGTGTCCAGTTCACCCCGGATTTGCTGCCGGGTGACATCACGGGCAATCCAGTGCTGCAAGAGGTGGATGGGCGTCGAGAGTTTGTTTTTCAACCCGGGCCTATCTTTGCCAATCTGCTCCTCGCGGATGAAATCAACCGCGCCTCACCGAAGACGCAGTCCGCCCTGCTGGAGGCGATGCAGGAACGCCGCGTGACAGTGCTGGGCCACACGCACACGCTGCCGGATCCCTTTTTTGTCTTGGCGACTCAAAATCCGATCGAGCTGGAGGGCACCTACCCTCTGCCAGAAGCGCAGGTGGATCGATTCCTCTTCAAGCTCGAAGTGCTGCGCAACAGCGCTGAGACTCTGGCCAAGATCGTGACACACCGTGAACTGGGCATGGAACCAGAGGTGCCGACCATCACGACCCGCGAAGAATTTGCCCTGATCCAGCAAACAGCGCGGCGGATCTATCTGCCAGAAATCGTCGCAGACTACATCGCACGGGTGGTCGATGCCACACACCCTGGCCAATCCAAAGCGGCAGAGGGGGTGCGTTATGGAGCGAGTCCGCGTGCGGCCCTGAGCCTGGCCTCCGCTTCAAAAGCGCGTGCGCTGATGCAGGGGCGGCCGAATGCCAGTTTCGAGGATGTGCAGGCGCTGGCAGGGCCGGTGTTGAATCATCGCATCCTGCTCGACTACACCGCGCGCATGGATGGCCGCAGCAGTGGCAGTGTCGTGCGCGCGATCCTGGCGGAGGTGCCGGTGCAAAATCTTTCCACCCCACGCACCTTGAAGGAGGCGGCATGAAAACAGCGCTCTTTTGGCTCACCACACTCACCTTGTTTTCCGGGCGGTGTTTGGCGCAGAAAATCCTCGGGGATGAGCCCCTGGACAATGCTGGATCGCGGGTGGAAGTGCGCAGCGTCTTTGATCCCTTGCCGCCCACGGGTTATGCTCCGATTCGCGTTGTGGCTACCAACGCGCAGGATCGTGATCTGGCGCTGAAACTGGACATGAGTTCCAGCGCGAATGTCTATCGAATGGAGCATCGGCACCGCAGTGAGTTCTCACTGGATGTGCCCACACGCAGCACGCAATCGGCGACCTTTTTGGTGCCTCTGGCGGTGAACTACGGGGACTCTTCTGGCTCTTATAACAATCAGCATCAGCTCCTGATCAACCTGACGGGTTCAGGGATCGGTCGTCCCAGTTTTAATGACTACAATGAGCGCGTTTCAAGCATGGCGGCCATCGCCATCAGTCGAGTGCTGGCGGATCGCAGTTTGGCCTCGTTGGTTGCTGAAGTGGAGCGCCGAATGAAGGCCGCTTCACGCTATGGGAATGCCTCGTTTGGCAGTCGCTTTGATCCGGCGGATCTGCCGGAAGACTGGCGTGGACTGAGCGGTTTTGACATCGTCATGATCTCTAGCACGGAGTGGCTGGCCTTGAAGCCGGGCGTGCGCCTCGCCATGGCACAGTGGGTGCGCTTGGGAGGTAGGCTTCACCTTTTTAATACGCCAGGAACCAGCACGGATTCTCTGGGCCTGCCTCCAGAGGTTTTAGCGGGCAAAAAGAACATGTCGTTAGGCCGTGTGGGTGTCTTCAGTTGGGATGGCAAGTTCCTGCCCACCAAAGAAACGGTGGAGCGCTACTGGTCGGATCCGCAATGGCGCGCGAACCTCACGTCGGGCTACGCCAATCTGGAATCCAGCAAGCCCCATTGGTTGCTGCTGCGCAATCTCGGGGAGCGCAGTTTTGCTTCCTGGCAGGTGATTTTATTCCTCGTTGTTTTTGGTCTCCTCGTGGG
>JAIXVB010000496.1 GCA_027483245.1 Verrucomicrobiaceae bacterium
CGAGCTGTGAAATCAGGAGCCACAATGCCACGACGGCCTTGAGCTTCAGTTTCGCGGAGTTTGCCGATTTGGCTGGTGATCGCGGTGTATTGCTCAGTGGCCGATGCAACGCGTTGTTTTTGATTGGCGACTGCGCCTTCAGCATCCAGCTGATCTCTCTTCAGCTTCTCGATTTGGGCGACCAGTTTTTCGATGTCACCTGCATCGTTGATTTGTTTTTCGACCGAAGTCACCTGCTGGGTCACTTGATCCAGATTGCCTTTGATCACGGCCAGGGCGGCTTCTTTTTCTTGGGCATCCGCAGCGAGTTTCACGACCTCTTCTTTGGCGGTGTCGCGGTCTTTTTGAACCACGGCATACTGTTCTGACTTCACTTTCAGAGCTTCATCCCCCTCAGCTTTGCGGTCCTGCGCAGCTTTGCTATTAGCGATCGCAGCCTGTTCACGGGTGCGCTCCTGATCCAGGTCAGCTTTGTTTGCCCAGGCGAAGTAGCAAGCACCTGCGAGGCAGGCGGCAGAGAGAGCGGAGAGTATCTTCCAGACCATGATGTTGTTGGGAAATGAGAATTAAGAACCGCTTTCTACCGAATCCCTGCTTTTTCGACAACACCATTTTTCACATCTGGCGTTTTCATTTCATTTTATTCACCCGATTGGGCTGTTTTCCGTGCTTTTCTGACGAACTCCATGCATGAAGTGCGTTCCAATTGCCGCCTCTGAGTTCATGAAGACCCTGCACACGCTACTCACCCCTTTGCTGCTGCTTGGTTTGGCAGCTCAGGAGCTATCACCAGTGAGCTTAGCGATGATTTCATCTTTTGATGTCTCGGTGCTGATGGAGGAACTGGTAAATGGCTTGACTCACATCATTCCAGACGGCTTGGATCACCTGGCTTTCTTGCTGGGTCTGTTTTTTCTGTCGCGCAATCTCCCGACCCTGCTGCTTCAGGTGACGATTTTCACCCTGGCCCACTCCCTCACCTTGGGATTGGTCATCTTGTTGGGTTTGAATCTTCCACCGCAATGGGTTGAGGTCGCTGTCGGGCTCAGCATTGCCCTTCTAGCTTTGGAGGGCTTTTACCCCAAGAAACTCCAACGTTGGCGCCCCCTGATGATCATCCTCTTCGGAGGTGTGCATGGCCTAGCCTTCGCTCACAATCTGCTCCTCACGGAAAACTTGCGTCGCAGTCCTTTGGCGGCCCTGTTTGGGTTCAATCTGGGCGTTGAATGCGGTCAGATCTTCGTCGTGGGCATCCTCGTGCTTGCCTTCAGCCTGTGGTGGCAGCGCGCTTGGTATCAGAGGCGCGTGGCACAGCCTATGTTGGCCTGTGTGGCGTTTGCAGGGCTGACCTGGGCGGTGCAGCGATGGCCGGTTTAAAGGACGTCGCAACAGCCTCCAAACCAGCCAGGACTGGAAATGCTAATCTTCGGACAGTTAAGCGGCCTCGGGGAGAGAGGCAGGCTCTTCGTTGAAATCGAGTTCTTTTTCGATGCGCAGGTTATCGACGATGTACAACTGCCGATCAGGGGTGTTTTTGCCCATGTAAAAAGTGAGCAGTTCTTTGATGCTTTTGTGTTCGGGCATCATCACCGGTTCCAGACGCATTTTTGGGCCGATGAAGTGCTTGAACTCATCCGGCGAAATTTCGCCCAAACCTTTGAATCGGGTGATCTCGGCGTTTTTACCACATTTGTGGATGGCACGCTGGCGCTCCGTGTCGCTGTAGCAGTAAAAAGTCTCCTTTTTGTTCCGCACCCGGAAAAGTGGGGTCTGCAGAATGAATAGATGGCCTGCTCGAACGATTTCAGGGAAAAACTGAAGGAAAAAGGTGATCATCAGCAGACGGATGTGCATGCCGTCCACATCGGCATCGGTGGCCAAAATGATTTTATTGTAGCGCAGGTCCTCGATGTTTTCGTCGATCTGTAGCGCGTTGGCCAAGAGGTAGAACTCCTCGTTTTCATAGACGATCTTGCGACTGAGACCGAAGCAGTTGAGCGGTTTCCCTCGAAGTGAAAAAACGCCCTGGGTGTTCACATCGCGGCTTTTGGTGATGGAACCCGAGGCGCTGTCACCCTCGGTGATGAAGAGGGTGCTTTCCTCGCGCTGCTTGTCCTTGGTATCGAGGTGAATGCGGCAGTCGCGGAGTTTTTTGTTATGGACCTTGGCTTTCTTCGCACTCTCACGGGCGGCCTTTTGAATGCCGGAGATTTCCTTCCGCTCCTTCTCATTGGCGACGATCTTTTCCTGGAGAGCCTTGGCGATGTCCGGTTTTTTGTGGAGAAAATTGTCCAATTCCTTCACCACCGTGTTGATGATGTGACTGCGCAGGTTGCGGCCATTGGGCTCCATGTGGGTGGAGCCGAGTTTGGTCTTGGTTTGGCTCTCAAAGATGGGCTCTTGCACCTTCACAGCGACCGCCGCGATGATGCCGGTTCGGACATCTCCGGGCTCAAACTGCTTTTTGTAAAACTCACGGCATTCCTGAACGATGGCCTCGCGAAAAGCCGCCAAATGCGTGCCCCCCTGAGTCGTGTGCTGGCCGTTGACGAAGGTGTAAAATTCCTCGCCGTAACCTGATCCATGGGTGAAGGCGACCTCGACATCCTTGCCATCGAGGTGAATGACCGGGTATTGGGACTCCTCCGTGAGCTTAGCCGCGATGAGATCGCGAAGGCCTTCCTTGGATTTAAAACTCTCGCCATTGAGTTTCAAGGTGAGCCCAGGATTCAACCAGGAATAAAAACGCAGCATCTCGCGCACGTAATCGAGCTTGAAATGCACGTGCGGGGTGAAGTTTTCCGTGTCAGGACGGAAGGTGATGCGCGTGCCATCAGCCTCCTCGGTTGCCTGGGGGGTTTTCATGTCCTTGCGGACGATTCCCTGGCTGAACTCCATGGCGCGGGTCAGTTTGTCACGGTAGGCCTGGATTTGGAAATGAGTGCTGAGGGCATTCACGGCCTTGATCCCGACCCCATTGAGACCCACCGAGCGTTTGAAAACCTCGCTGTCATACTTCGCCCCTGTGTTGATCTGGGCGCAGCATTCCATCAATTTGCCGAGGGGAATGCCGCGGCCGTAATCGCGCACCGTGGCCTGGTGATCTTCGGTGATTTCGACCTCGATGAGCTTTCCATAGCCCATGACGTGCTCGTCGATGCAGTTGTCGATGACTTCCTTCAGCAACACGTAAATGCCATCTTCCGGCTGGGAACCATCGCCCAATTTGCCGATGTACATGCCTGGACGCAGTCGGATGTGCTCACGCCAGTCGAGCGAGCGAATGCTGTCTTCAGTGTAATTGTGGGCTGGAGTGGGGGTGGACATGGGACGCAGGAAAAAGAAA
>JAIXVB010000542.1 GCA_027483245.1 Verrucomicrobiaceae bacterium
TCCACACACTCCTGGCGTGAGGAAAAGGTGCCGCTGATGGCGAGGGCACCGAGGCGGGCGAGCAGGGAGGGATCGCGCTCCAGGAACTCTTGCAGGGGCTTGATGTCTCCCTTGGCCGCGTAATTCGGCAGGCTGCGCAACTGGCTGGCCACGCTGGCGGGGAGGACGAGGCGATCCCTCAGTCGCAACCAGGCGGAGATCATGACCGTGACAGCGGCGAACGAGCAAAGCACGATGAAGAGCATGACGTAACCGCCGGTGGCGAGAAAGTCGCCCAACTGGGACAATCCACTGGCGGGGGCCTGGGCAGCGGCGGCGAGGAGGGAGGAGTCAGTAAACAATGGCTTCATATTCGATCGTGACGCGGTCATCATCCAAGGTGGAAAGCAGATCCGGTGGGATGGGAGGTATCTCCGCGTCCAGAATGGCCCGCAAGGTCAATTCCCTCATGCGCGGGTCAGCATCGCGGGCATCGGAGAGGATCTTGAGGTCCTGGGGCGTGCCTCGTTTGTCCACGTAGAAGCGGAAGCGGACACGGCCAAAGTTCACGGCGTCCTTGCCGAGGCGAACATAGAGGTGCCATTTTTTGCCAACGGCATCGTTGACCTGACGTTTGTAGATGCCCATCGGGGTGGCTTCGGCATCGACGGCGTTTGCCCCTGGCTGGGAGACGGCGCCCTCGGTTTTGCGAGTGCGGGTGAAGGGCGTGAAGGCGTTGGCTTCCGGGCGAGGGGTGGTTTTGACCAAGGGCTCTGCCACGGGTTCCGCACGAACGATGCGTGGAGGCGTGTCCACGGGGTCACGCACCTGCGGCATGGGCTGAGGCGCTGGCGGGGGTGGCTCCTGGGCGCTGGTGGCTTTGCGCACTTCCAAAGGCAGGCGATCGATGTTCAGGCGGGCGGATTCCTTGTCCATCTCCTCCATCATCTTGGCCAGAGGTGTGGGCGCTGGGGTGGCTTTGGCGATCTGCGGGCTGGGAATGGGAGGCGCTGGAGAAGGCGGCGGGGTCGGTTCGGTCTTCGCGGGGCTCGGCGGCAAGGGCGAGGGGGCGATCATGCTGAGGGGCGTGCCTGCGGACTTGGGGGCGGCGTCATTGCGGATTTCGCCGTCTTTGTAGTCGCGCTCTGCCAGTTCCCGACCTGCGGGGGCATTGCCGTCCATGCTCGGCAGCGGCAGAGTGGCCCCCGGTGTGGCGGCCTTGGCACTGGCGGCGCTGGTGTTGCGATCCGACTGAAAGGCAGAACGGGAGGGTTTGGCGGGCTCCGCTTCGTTTTGAGTCGTGCGGATGTAGGCCTTGGGCTCCGGTTTGGGCTTCAGCACCGGAGGCAGGATCTGATCTGGGAAGATGAAGGACACCTCGCTGACGGGTTCTGCTTTCTCCTCTTTCGTGAGGGTCGGCACGGAAATCTGGGAGCCAAAGTAGATGACCAAGAGGAACAGGAGCACCGCGTGGATCACCAACGATCCTGCGATGCCTGTCTCCAAATGCTTGTCATGCGCGCGAGTCACAGCGCGCCCACAGTGCCTGAGCCGACGCGGGAATCAAACGCGGAGTGCAGTCCCAGAGCGCTGCCCTAACGAATGAAGTAGCTGAGGTTCTCCAGCTCAACCGCGAGATCGACGCTATTCACCACGACGTGATCGGGCACATCCAGGACAGTGGGAGAGAAATTCAGCACGGCCTGAATGCCCGCCTCGACCATCTGATTGGTGACATTCTGCGCGCTGCTGGCCGGGACGGTGAGAATGGCCATCTTCACCTGATGCTGGCCGATGAAGTCCTTCATCTCCACGATGGGCAGGATGGGGATGTTGAGCTCAGCCTGCCGACGCGGGGCGAGGTCAAAGGCGGCGACGACTTCAAAGCCTTCTTTGCGAAAGCCCCCGTAGCGCAGCAGAGCGGACCCCAGATTCCCCACACCGACGAGAATGACTGGCTGGAGACGATTGTGACCGAGCACGTCCGAGATGGTCTTGCTCAGCACATCCACGTTGTAGCCCAGTCCCCGGGTGCCGAACTGGCCAAAATAAGCCAGGTCCTTGCGCAGCTGCGTCGATTTCACCCCGGCGGCCTTCGCCAGTGCCTCGGAGGAGACGGTATCGACATCGTTCTCACGCAGCTTACTCAGGCAACGCTGATAGATAGAAAGCCGGTAAATGGACTTGCGAGGAATGTCTATTTTGGTGGGCACTTGTGAAATTTCACCCGCGATGGGGGATTGTCAATCATGGCACTGAAACGGCCGGGAGGTCAAAAACGCCACAGCAGACCGGTGTGCAGGGTCAAATCAGGGCTCGAACGCGTCAGCCCGCCCCCCACACCCAAACGCAGAGAGACATGGCCCGGCAGGCCAATCATGGCGGTGAACAGAACCTCATGACTGCTTCCGTAACTCTCGAAATCGCCGATGGCTTCCAGCCCCAGAGACAGGTCGTGATTGAGCTCGTGCCGCACGCCAGACGCGTAACCGAACCCCGGGCCCGAGCCGCTGCCTGAAACGAAGCTGACGAGATTCAAAACCAGCCGCGTCTTCTCGCTGAGGTCGGCTTCAAAAATGAGTCGAGAGTAAAGGCCACTCTCGCCATGCCGGTGAATGCCACCGTGTGAATGGGAGCCGTGATCGTGCTGACCATGAGAATGCGGGGTGACCGGGCCTGCGTCCGGACCGCTGCCGCCACTTCCTGGATGCGAATGCCCAGCCAGCGAATCAGCCGCGACCTGTTCCTCCGCGAATTCATAACCGGTCCACAAGCCCATGCGGAAATTCAACGGGCCGGTGGGAGGCAAAACAGAGACAATGAACTGCGGCGTGACTCCCGTGTAATTCCAGCTGCCGCGTTCATCGGAAAAACCGGTCATGAGACCAAAGGCGAGTGATGGGGCCAGCCCGATGTAAAAGCCTGACTCACTGGAAAAGGTGGTGTCACCTCCCTCGCGGGTGGCTTCAAAACCACTGATGACCACCCCCGTCAGCGGGGCGGGCACGGCGCTGTCTTGGACCAGAATGAAGTCCCGACCGTGATGCGCCTGAAGAAAAGAGGGTGTGTGCAGCCCAAGGAGACTGCACACACCCCAAAGGAATCCCCAGAAACGACGACGGACGGCAAGAACACTCGCGGCCCCAGCCCTGATGGAGGGGAGCTCGCTCGCAGGGGCTGCCTGCGACACGGTGGGGCGTTGCGTTCTTGAATCCGTCGTCATTGAGGAGAGGGGTATGCTTTAGCGAACGTCCGGCACAAGCTCCAGTGTCAGATTGCCGGACAAAATCGCGCTGGTTGCCAGCGGGGATTGAGGCAGCAGGAAGTAACCATAGCCCGTGAGGGTTTCGCCATCATTGACCAAGATTCCCTGGAAACTCGCGGTCCGATTGAGAACGGAAGCCGCACCACCCGCGCCGGAGCTGACGCGGAAGGAGCCCTTCAAACTCGCACTCGGTTGCGGCGCCAAACGCGGCGCCTCATCGAGCGCCAAACTCCACGTCACCTGGCCCGGATTCGGACCCGTCAACGAGCTGGTTCCAGCATCAAAATCGACGGTGACCGCGGTGTTCACGGTGGTTTCAGGATCGGCAACGCCACCCGCCTCGAAGGTCAGGGCACCGCGCTGTTCAGAGGCAACGTTTGACGAGACTTCCAATGCACCGCCGACCACGCTCAATTGCACGGGGCCAAAGCCTGCACGGTAGAGACGACCGGTCGTTGCGGCTTTCTTCAACCAAGAAGCACGGGACTCTGTCAGGGTGATGTGCCCCGACAGGTTATCCGCGAGACGCAGTTGTCCCAAGAAGGAGCCTTGATTGACGTAAAGCGTCTGGAACAGCGAGAGGTTGCCGCCCTGTTCCAAGCTCTGGCTGAAGGTCACTTTCGAACCATCAGCGAGGCACACCACTCCTGAGGTAAGCCCGGTGTTTTTCACCAAAGCCGCACCGTAGCTGTAACCCTGAGGCACGCTCTCACTCGGCGTTTCAGGCGCCAATGCAAAGGTGTAGTAGTTGGCCAAATCAGCCGCATTGCCTTCCGGCAGACGTGCCGAGAATGGCAGACTGGTGCTGCCATCCGTCAAAGTGCCGGTGACACTGCGGGAATCCGGCTCAAAGTAGAACGTCAGCGTGCGTGTGCCCTGAGGGCGAGGCAGGGCGATTTTGGCCAAGCCTCTCATCCGCACCATGTCCACATTGCCCGTGAAGGCGTGGGAACGCGTGCCAAGCAGCGTGGTGGCCGTGAAGGCACCGGTCGCCGTGACTTGAATCTGCACGCGTCCACCCAAGTCCTGATTCCAACCGGCCGAGCGCTCAAACAGACCGGTGAACTGTCCGCTGATGCCCTGAGGCAGGCTCAGCACATTCAGCGTCGCCGATTGCCTCAACACACCCGCTGCATTGGCAAAGGCAAAGTTCACGATGAACGAGCCTGCATTCAACGGACGACCGGAGATCACTCCTGTCGTTGGATTCAAGGTGAGACCGCGCGGCAGACCCGTGGCGGTGTAACGCGAAGGATTGCCAGAGACCTGCAACGCATGCTGATACTTCTGCCAGATCGGTGCATCAGGAAGCATCAAACTTTCGACCCCCATTGAAGGCGCACTCAGCACTTTCAACAGCACCGTATTCGAACGAACCCAAGCAGCCGCATTGCGCACTTCACAGCTGTAAAGACCATTCTGCTGCGCGGAGGCGGCCGAGATCAACAACGTCGGGCTGGTCGCTCCGGCAACCGGATTTCCCGCCTGGAACCACTGATAGGTTAGATCTGAACCAACGGCGGCAACACCCAGACGAGCGGCCCGTCCAGCGAGCACGGTGACGCCCACCGGCTGACGTGTGATGCGAGGTCCAGCCAAGGTCGGCGCACTGGTGCTGTAAGCAAAGCTGAAGCCCTGACGAAGCGAATTGTTGGATGGAGCATTGCTGCCAAGCGCCAAACTGTAGTTCCCTGCGGGCAAAGTCCAAGAGCGCGTGATGCTTTCCTGTGAGCTGTTGTTGTAGTGATCCACATAACTCAGATCTTCAGCCCAAGCGACGTTGCCACGGTTGTTGTAGGTGTGGTCGTCTCCGCCGTCGTTGTCCCAACCGCGCCACAGTGTGAGGCTGGGGAACATGCTGCTAGTGTCAGCTTTGCGATTCACATCACTCGGACTTGGCCAAGGCACATTCGCATCACGGCTCATCGTCACCGTGAAGGTCAATGGCTCCGTGAGATTCAGCGCCACCCAGCAAGACGTGTGCGTCCAGCCCACCGGAGCTTCGCCATTGGCCACATTGAAAAGCGCATTGTCTTCCCAACTCCAAGCACCCACATGATCGGAAAAGGATCCGCTGCTCGAAGGCCCCGCACTGATCGTGTAGGAGTAACCCACACCACCGCTGCCTGTGTAGGGTGGCTCGCTGAGATAAGTGTTCGGCACCGGATCGACCTGTGCCACTGAGGCGATGGCCAAGGTGCTAAAGCTGGCTTTGAAGCCCTGACGATTCGTGTTGTTCGCCGGTGCGTTGCTACCCAAAACGACGCTGTATTCACCTGCGGGCAAACGCCAAGTGCGTGTGATCGTCGTCTGCGTGCTGTTGTCCACATGATCGATGTAACGCAGGTCTTCCGCCCAGCTCACATTGCCACGGTTGTTGTAGGTGTGGTTGTCCCCACCATCATTGTCCCAGCCACGGAAGAGCGTCAGGCTCGGAAACATGCTTCGGGTGTCGGCTTTGCGATTCACATCACTCGGGCTCGGCCACGGCACCGTGGCATCGCGCTCCAGTGTCAGCGTGAACAAGGAATCCTCATTCAGTTTCACCGCGACCCATTGACTCGTGTGCGTCCAGCCCACCGGATTTTGGCCTGGGTTAAACAGCGCCTCATCTTCCCAACTCCAAGCGCCGACATGGTCCGAGAAGCTGCCGCTCTCACCGGCATCGGCGATGATTGTGTGACCATAACCAACACCACCTGTGCCAGTGTAAGGAGGCTCGCTGAGATACGTGTTCGGCACTGGATCCACAGGGCTCACCGTGCTGGTCGAGTAGGATGCTTTGAAACCCTGACGATTGGTGTTGTTGGCAGGGGCATTGCTGCCGATGACGATGCTGTATTGACCCGCAGGCAGGATGTAGCTGCGTGTGATGCTGGTGGCCGTGCTGTTGTCGTAGTGGTCACGATACGTGATGTCTTCTGCCCAGCTTACGTTGCCACGGTTGTTGTAGGTGTGAAGGTCCGTGCCATCATTGTCCCAACCATTGTAGATCGTGAAGCTCGGGAACATCGAAGACGTATCCGCGAGACGGGCGGGATCTCCCGCACTCGGCCACGGCACGGTTGCATCGCGCTCAAGTGTCAGGGTAAACACCGTTGGTTTCTCCA
>JAIXVB010000578.1 GCA_027483245.1 Verrucomicrobiaceae bacterium
GCTTGCGCTTCAGGACTCGGCAGAGAGATGCCATTCGTGTGACCGTCTTGATTGACCGCAGAGCCAATGATCACCGCATGAATCGGATCTCCATCGGCGAGGGCTTCGGAGAGTTTTTTCAGCAGCACCATGCCCGCGCCTTCGCCACGCACGAATCCATTGGCCGAGGCATCGAAGGCTTTGCACTTGCCCTCAGGGGACAGCATGCCGGCTTGAGAAAAGCCAATGAAACCATCCGGCGTTATCATGACCGTGACACCGCCTGCCATAGCCGTTTTGCAACGCCCCGCCAGGATGTGCTCACAGGCAACATGCACCGCGGTGAGCGCGGAGGAACAGGCCGTGTCCATCGCGATGCTCGGCCCGGTGAGATTCAGGCAGTAGGAGATGCGATTGGCCGCAATGCTGTGCGCACTGCCGGTGGGCGTGTGCGCGCTGATGCCGACGCGATCCGTGGCGGTATGCTGGAGGCCCTGATAGTCATTGTGTGAGATCCCCACGAACACGCCGATGTCGGTGCCCTTCTCGAAATCGAGCACCATTCCGGCATCTTCGATCGCTTCATAAGCCGTCTCCAGCAGCAAACGCTGCTGGGGGTCGATGTAAGGAGCCTCACGCGGTGAGATGCCAAAAAACTGCGGATCGAATTGGTCGATGCCATCGAGAAACCCACCGCGTTTGGCGACGGTTTTCCCGGCCAGCCCAGGCTCGGCATCATAAAAGCGCTCTACATTCCAGCGATCTGCAGGCACCTCGCCCACCGCTTCGCGCCCTTCCTCGAGCAATTTCCAGAAGGACTCCGCATCATTGACACCACCCGGGAAACGACAGCCGATGCCAATGATCGCGATGCCCTCCTTGGTTGAAACGGGCTTCGGGGTCAAAGTCAGCGGATCACTGGAGTCAAGAACAGGCATGTTTAAGAGAGGGAAATGGATTCACGGCACCTCTGCATGAATCCGTCTTGTCACGGACCAGGCGCAGGTGTGTCAATTTTAACTAGCCGCGACGCCCCTCAATCGCCATGGGGTGAAACCCTACCTCGACATCAAACAAGTCTTCATCTCAGAGGTGCGGATGAGAAAGATTCCAAGCACTGACCAGCGGGGACAGGGCTCCGATTCCTCTTCATTTCTCCCCATTCCCAGCCATTCTGCCTGCTTTTCGCGAGATCTGGCTCGAATCATTCTTTGCCACGCTTCTTGACCAGGGGGCGCAGCCTCCTATGATCGCGCGTCCTTGATGGGACACGCAGCTTTTTCTCATACCTCCGCTCCATGAACATCCACGAATATCAGGCCAAAGAACTGTTCGAAAAATTCGGCGTCGCCACGCCTCCCGGAAAAGTCGCTGCCACGGCGGAAGAAGCGGGCAAAATCGCCGAGGAACTGGGCGGTGCAGGCCTGGTGGTCAAGGCACAGGTCCATGCAGGTGGTCGCGGCAAAGGCACCTTCAAAAACGGTTTCAAGGGCGGCGTACATGTGATCAACACAGCCGCTGAAGCAGCCGACATCGCTGGGAAGATGCTGGGTCAGACACTGGTGACGCACCAAACTGGGCCAGAAGGCAAACTGGTGAGCAAGGTTCTCATCGCCAAGGCGGTGGACATCTCCAAAGAACATTACTTTGCCATTCTGTTTGACCGGGCCAGCAGCAGCCACGCGCTGATCGCGAGCACGGAAGGCGGCATGAACATCGAAGAAGTGGCAGAGAAGACACCCGAGAAGATCATCAAAGAATTTGTCCACCCGACCTTGGGTCTGCAGAGCTATCAAGCGCGCAAGATTGCTGCCGCCCTGGGACTGAAGGGCCCTCAGGCCAACCAAACAGTGAAGCTGGTGACCGCGCTGTGGAATCTTTACCTAAAGAGCGACTGCTCCCTGGTGGAAGTGAATCCTCTGGCCATCACGACCGAGGGCCAAGTGGTAGCGCTGGATGCGAAATTCAACTTTGATGACAACGCTCTCTACCGCCAAAAGGACGTGGTGGCGATGCGCGACACGACGGAAGAAGATCCACGAGAAGTGGCAGCGAGCGAATTCGGCCTCAGCTACATCGGCCTGGACGGAAACATCGCCTGTCTGGTGAATGGTGCCGGTCTGGCCATGAGCACGATGGACATCATCAAACTTCACGGGGGTGAGCCTGCGAACTTCCTGGATGTGGGCGGTGGCGCGACCAAGGAACAGGTGACTGCAGCGTTCAAAATCATCCTGGGTGATCCGAATGTGAAGGGCATCCTGGTGAATATCTTTGGCGGCATCATGGACTGCAACATCATCGCCACAGGCATCATCGCAGCAGCTCAAGAAGTGTCTTTGAACATCCCGCTGGTGGTGCGTCTGGAAGGCAACAATGTGGAAGCGGGCAAAAAGACCCTGGCTGAAAGTGGTCTCGCGATCACCAGCGCTGAAGGTCTGACAGACGCTGCACAGAAGATCGTTGCGGCCGTCGGCCCAGCGTAGATAGAATGCTCGGTGCGCCGTGCGCGGCGCTGAAACCGAATAGAATCGAAAGCCTCGCGCAAGCGGGGCTTTCGCTTTTTCAACGCTGAGGATGGATGGACTCTTGAACCAAGGGGCTGCCTCCGCTAATAAAGAGGCTCGCTCTTCGAGAGGGGTCTTCGTTGACAAAGGCTCTACGCGCTCCTTTTTAGCCGCCCCTCTCTGGGGAACCCCGCACAACCATCCAGACCGCACCTTTCCACTATGGACTTCATCGCCAAAAACATCGCCGAACTCTCGCCCTCTATGACCCTCGCCATCACTAGCCAGGCGAAGGCACTGAAGAAGCAGGGTGTGGACGTTCTTAGCTTCGGCGCTGGTGAGCCTGACTTTGACACGCCTGCCCACATCACTGCTGCCGCCATTGAGGCTCTGAGCGGTGGCAAAACTCGTTACACGGAGAGCTCCGGCTTGATTGAGCTGCGTGAAGCTCTGGCGGCAAAGCTGCTGGTGGACAACGGCTTGCAATACGACCCTGCGCAGATCAGCGTGAACTGCGGTGCCAAGCACTCCTGCTACAACGCCATCGCGGCAGTGGTGAATCCAGGTGACGAAGTGATCATCCCAGCTCCTTACTGGACGAGCTACCCTGAAATGGTGAAGCTGGTCGGTGGGATCCCAGTGATCGTGGAAACGAAGCTGGAAAACGACTGGAAGATCACACCGGAAGAATTCGAAGACGCCATGTCTCCGATGACCAAGCTGATCATCATCAACAGCCCCGGCAATCCAACAGGCTCCGTTTACTCCAAAGAGGAACTGAAGGCCATCGGCGAGATCGCAGCTGCGGAAGACATCCTCATCCTCTCGGACGAAATCTACGAGAAGCTGGTTTACGGCGGTCAACAGCACGTGAGCATCGCCAGCATCAGCAAAGAGATTTTTGATCACACAATCACGATCAATGGCTTCTCCAAAGCCTATGCGATGACCGGCTGGCGCCTCGGCTACACTGCAGCTCCAAAACGCATCGCTGACGCCATCGACACGATCCAGAGCCACACAACCAGCAACCCGACGACCTTCGCTCAGTATGGCGCGATTGCCGCTCTCCAGGGTGACCAGCAGATCGTCGGTGACATGCGCGATGAATTCGACGTGCGCCGCCAATACATGCTGAGCCGCCTGCAAGCGATCAAGAACGTCAAGGTCATCGAACCCCAGGGTGCCTTCTACTTCCTCGTCGGCATCGAGCCTATCGGTATCAAGAGCGTGAACTTCTGTGAGAAACTGCTGAGCAAGGGCAAAGTGGCAGCTGTTCCTGGAGTGGCTTTCGGCGCTGAATACACCGTGCGCTTCAGCTACGCGACAGGTCTGGATGTGATCAATGCTGGCATGGATCGCTTCGAAGAATTCTGCGGCCAGCATTGATCTGGTAGCGAAATCATCTCTCAAACGTCTTTAGGAGGCACCTCGAAAGGGGTGCCTCTTTTTTCATTCCCTTTCGAAAGCTAAATTGATATTTATGATTAATTCCATAATATTTAGAGGTGAGGAGATCCAAACTAGCCCGTCTTATCCTTACGACCAGCCTGCTTCTCGCAGGCTCTGGGCTCTATTGGATGCTGACTGACAGAGCC
>JAIXVB010000027.1 GCA_027483245.1 Verrucomicrobiaceae bacterium
GACACGCCCGCTTATTACTTTGGCAAGGCGTCGATTGCCTTTCAAAAGAAGGATGAAGCGCAGGCGAAGGATTGGCTGAATCGCGCCAATGGCATTTTCAAACCGGCAGAAAGCTCGGCTTACCTGGACACGCTGATGGAGGTGCGCTGGGTTCCCAACATTGGCCTGCCGCCTGTGGAAACCAAGTAACTCATGTGGAGGATCTCAGCGGACACGGGAGGCACGTTCACGGATGCCTTTGCCCTCGATCCTGAGGGGAAGGAGTCTCGCTGCAAGGTCCTGTCCACGGGCATCCTGCGAGTCAGGGTGATGGAACCGCTGCGGCCAGGGTGGCTCCAGGTGCAGGGGCTGCCGGTGATGCCTGAGGATTTCTTCACGGGCTTTCAACTCCGCTGGGGAGACCAGGCTCGTGTGATCGTGGGGAGTGATGTGGAAGGGGGCCTGCAAGTGGATGCGCCCCTGATGGGACTGGATCACGCATCTGCAACGATCCAAACGGTGGACCTGAGCACAAGAGAAGAAGCGCCTGTTTTAGCCGCACGATTGCTGACACGCACGCCGTTAGGCCAAGACTTCCCACCCCTGGATCTGCGACTGGCGACCACGCGTGCGACAAATGCTCTGCTGGAGCGAAAAGGCTCTCCGACGGCCTTCTTTGTCACGCGTGGCTTTGGGGATCTGCTGCGCATCGGGGATCAACGGCGCGGCGATCTCTTTGCTCTGAAGCATGAGGCACGGTCGGTCTTTTTTGTCGAGTCGGTCGAGGTCGTGGAACGGGTCGCGGTGGATGGCACGATCTTGGAACCCCTGAATGAACAGGCCGTACAGGAAGAAGCGCGCCGCCTTTTCGCGCAGGGCATCCGACATGCGGCCGTGACGCTGATGCACAGCTATGCTTACCCGGCGCATGAGCTGCGAGTGGGGGCACTGCTGAGGGAGGCGGGTTTTCAGCATGTCACGCTCTCCAGTCAAATC
This sequence comes from Verrucomicrobiaceae bacterium, assembly GCA_027483245.1. Lineage (GTDB taxonomy): Bacteria > Verrucomicrobiota > Verrucomicrobiia > Verrucomicrobiales > Verrucomicrobiaceae > Prosthecobacter. Next base: position 976 of record JAIXVB010000027.1, read on the forward strand.
GCAGCCTTCACAAAGATCCTCCCCCGAGCACAAAGTGCGGTGGCCAATGCCTACCTGACAGGTCCGGTGCAGGCTTTCATTCAAAGGGTAGAAGCTCCGCTGAAGAACCAGGCGCGACTTTCCATCCTGACCTCAGCCGGAGCGCTGGAAGCCACGCCTCAAGTGCGCCCGGTGGACCTGCTGCTGAGTGGTCCGGCAGGCGGGGCTATCGGGGCGGCCAATGCCGCAGCGACAATCGGACATGCACGAATCCTCACGCTGGACATGGGCGGAACGAGCACGGATGTGGCACGCATCGAGGGCAGACCGAGCCATCGATTCACTCAAGACATCGCCGGCATGAAACTGCTGGCCCCGTGTGTGGCGATTGAAACCGTGGCCGCAGGCGGGGGTTCCATCTGCCATTGGACACCCCAAGGACTGGCCGTGGGACCCCAAAGTGCGGGCTCGCATCCTGGACCGGCGTGTTATGGCAAAGGCGGCCCTCTGACCATCACGGATGTGAACCTTCTGTTAGGCCGATTTGATCCGCAACGCGCGCCGATCCCCCTGCATGTGGAAGCGGCTGAACAACGGCTACAGGAACTGCAGGCAGCGTCTGATCAATCCCTGACGGCAACGCAACTGCTGCAGGCTTGCCTCGATCTGGCGATTGAACACATGGCTCAGGCCATTCGGCGAATCTCGGTCGCCGAAGGTTACGATCCTGCGGATTACGCACTGCTCGCCTTTGGGGGAGCGGGTCCCCAACACGCCTGCGCGGTGGCGGATCAGTTGGGCATTCAAACAATCCTCGCTCCCCAACATGCGGGCATTCTCAGCGCGGTGGGGCTGCATCAGGCGGAGCCAGAAAAGTTTGTGGAAAAGCAGGTGCTGAAACCACTGACAGAGTGCGAGGCTGATCTTGACGCCTGGATTCAGCAGCTCAAGACGGAGGCCATTCAGTCGCTCAAGGCCAGTGGTCTCGGCGCAGCATCCTCGACAGCGACCACGGTGCTCACCCAGATTGCGGAGTTGCGCCTGCGCGGTCAGGACACTCCTCTGCCCCTCGTCTTCGAGAACCCTGCCGAACTCAGCACGCTTTATCATGAGGCCTATGGTCGTCTTTTTGGTTATCCACCACCCGCTGACCGCACCCTGGAACTGGTAAGCCTGCGAATCTCTGCACGCCTGCATGAGCCAAACCAACTCTGTTCTTTGAAGGAAGCTGAAGAAGCACAGCGCCAAGAAGGCCCGTTGCTCATCCAAGATGCCTTCAGCACACTCGTCGTGGCGACCGGTTGGGAGGTGCGTCACGTCCCGGCCTTCGGTCACGTGCTGACACGTTCAACAGCCCCTTCGGCCAAGCTGTCACCCATCCATCTTTCACGCGATCTCGTGCGACATCGCCTGCATGGCATCGTGACTGAAATGGGTGCCCTGCTCTGCCGCACCGCGATATCCACGAACATCCGCGAGCGATTGGATTTCTCCTGCGCGCTCCTTGATGCGGAGGGTCGGCTCATTTCCAGCGCTCCTCATATCCCGGTGCATCTGGGTGCGCTGGGTGTCTGTGTGCGGGAAGCCACACGCGGGTTCGAACTCCAACCCGGAGACACGATCATCACCAATCATCCTGCCTTTGGAGGATCTCACCTGCCGGATGTGACGCTGATTACGCCCGCCTTTGATGATCAGGGAAGCCTGCTGGGTTATGTCGCCAATCGTGCCCATCATGCAGAGATCGGTGGCATGACTCCAGGCTCCATGCCAGCGACGGCCACCGCCCTGATCCAAGAAGGTGTGGTAATTTCCCCGCAATCCTTGGTTCGGCAAGGAACGCCTTGTTTCGATGCCCTCGCGCAGCTTTTGACTCAGGCTGCCTACCCTACCCGCAATTTGAATGACAATCTCGCGGACCTTCATGCGCAACTGGCGGCCAATCTGCAAGGGATTCAACGTTTGAAGGAACTGGCAGGTGGGAACCCCGAACATTTACGCCGAACCTTCACAGAGATCACCGCTCACAGCGCACAAATCATGCGGGATCACATACCGGCGATCGCTCCAGCCCAGGCCACTCAAACGCTGGATGATGGGCACCAGATTCAAGTGACCGTCACTCCGCAGAAGGATCGGCTCCTTCTCGATTTCACCGGCACTTCCTCCGTGCATCCAAACAATCTGAATGCCAGTCGCGCCATCGTTCACAGCGCCGTTCTGTATGCCCTGCGCCTGCTGCTGCAGCAGGACATTCCTTTGAATGAAGGCCTCCTGGATGTCGTGGACATTCGATTGCCCGAAGGCTGCCTGCTCAATCCAACCTTCACGGGTGACCCGGCACATGACCCAGCCGTGGTCGGAGGCAATGTCGAAGTCAGTCAACGGCTGGTGGACACGCTGTTGTTGGCTTTTGAAGCACAAGCTTGCAGCCAAGGGACGATGAATAACTTTTTGTTCGGCAGCTCAGGATTTGGTTATTATGAAACCATTGCTGGAGGCACCGGTGCAGGGCCTGGTTATCGTGGCATGGACGCGGTTCACAGCCACATGACGAACACAGCGATTACCGATCCCGAGATCCTCGAGCAACGTTATCCTGTGCGACTCCGTGAGTTCGCGATCCGCAAGAACTCCGGTGGCAAGGGTCAGTGGCAAGGGGGAAATGGAGTCATTCGTGAGTTTGAATTCCTCGCGCCTCTCACCGTTTCCCTGCTCACTCAGCATCGCCATCAACCACCGTATGGAATGGCAGGAGGTCACGCCGGACAGACAGGCCAACAAATCCTGCTGAGAGAAGGTCAAACCACGCCATTAGCGTCCAGCAGCAGTTTCCCGGTCGTGCCAGGTGATCGGGTGAGGATCGAAACCCCAGGAGGCGGCGGCTGGGGAAAGGCTGAATGAAGCCTGATAAGGACTGACCGAATCGAATCCCATTCCAAAAAAAAGATCCACGAGCGTCAGCCCGTGAATCTTCAAAGGTTGCTCAAATGAGCTCTGTTGTTAGTTAAACCGATCGGCGTTTCCGCTTGATCTGGAGCTGGGCAGTGGTGCGCTGAATCATGGCCATCGCAGCAGCCACTTCTTCGTGGTTGTCACTTTGTTTCAGGCTTTCAAGGGTCTGCTTGGCGCGGGCCAAAGCATCCTCGACTGATTTCTCATCGATCTCGTCGCAGTGCATCGCCATGTCTGTGAGGACGCGAGTCGTGTTTCCAGTGACTTCGACCAATCCTTCACCGACCGCCAATTCTGTGACTTTACCGGCTTTGGTGTAACGCAATTCACCGCACTGAAGAGTCGTCACCAGGGGCGCATGCGAAGGCAAGACGCCCATTTCACCCTCAAACCCAGGGAGCACGACAGTGTCCACTTCATCCGAAAAGATGCGGGCTTCAGGAGTAACGATTTCGAGTTTGAGAGGCATGGAAGGTCAAATGGATGATTTACGACTTATGATTTATGATTTGGCAGGAAACCCTCGAATCACGATCAACGAATCGTAAAACAGAAATCATAAATCATAAATGACTTAGGCCTTCGGCACAGTGTCGATGCCACCCTTCATGTAGAAGTTGGCTTCTGGCACATCGTCGTGCTTGCCATCCAAAATTTCAGCGAAGCCCTTGACGGTGTCTTTCACCGAAACGTATTCACCCTTGGTGCCGGTGAAGATTTCAGCGACATGGAACGGTTGGCTGAGGAAACGTTGAAGTTTACGAGCGCGGAACACGGTCAGCTTGTCGTCGTCGTTCAGTTCGTCCATGCCCAAGATGGCGATGATGTCCTGAAGATCTTTGTAACGCTGAAGCACACGCTGCACACCACGAGCGACGCGGTAATGTTCTTCACCGACGATTTCAGGAGCCAGAGCTTTGGAAACCGATGCGAGAGGATCCACAGCTGGGTAAATGCCGAGCTCAGCAAGGGAACGCTCAAGCACCACGGTGGAGTCAAGGTGAGCGAAGGTGTTCGCTGGAGCCGGGTCAGTAAGGTCATCCGCAGGAACGTAAACGGCCTGGAAGGAAGTGATCGAACCGCTCTTGGTCGAGGTGATTCGCTCCTGCATGGCGCCCATTTCGGCAGCCAGCGTTGGCTGGTAACCCACGGCGGAAGGTGTGCGGCCCAGAAGAGCGGACACCTCAGAACCAGCCTGAGAGAAACGGAAAACGTTGTCCACGAAAAGAAGCACGTCTTGGTTCTTCTCATCACGGAAGTATTCAGCCATGGAGAGGGCGGAAAGAGCGACGCGCAGACGAGCACCTGGAGGCTCATTCATCTGGCCATACACAAGAGCCACTTTAGAGCCGGGTTCACTGATGTAACCGCCTTGGGGATTGCGAACGATATCGTGGCCTTCTTTCTTCACCTTGATAACGTCGGACTCGATCATTTCATGGTAAAGGTCGTTACCTTCACGAGTACGCTCACCCACACCGGCGAACACAGAGTAACCACCATGCCCTTTGGCGATGTTGTTAATGAGCTCCATGATGACCACGGTCTTACCCACACCTGCACCACCGAAAGCACCAACTTTACCACCCTTGGTGAAAGGGCAGATAAGGTCGATCACCTTGATACCTGTTTCAAGAATCTGCGCCGATGGATTTTGGTCCACAAGAGCAGGAGCTGGGCGGTGAATTGGATAACGCTTAGAAACGACCGGGGCTGGTTGGTCATCGATGGCGTCGCCTGTGACGTTGAAAATACGACCCAGAACTTCTTCACCCACAGGAACAGTGATCGGAGTGCCAACATCGAGAGCGTCAAGACCGCGTTTCAGACCTTCCGTGGAAGACATGGCCACTGAGCGGACCCAGCCATCACCCAAGTGGCTCTGCACTTCGCAGACCAGACGTGTAGTTTTGCCGCCGAGATCAAATTTGATCTCCAATGCGTTGTAGATTTCAGGCAGCTTTCCGGTGGCTGAGAAATCCACGTCCACCACGGGACCGATGACTTGAACGATTTTGCCGATGTTGCTCATAATGAGATTTGAAATTTGAAATTGGGAGTTTGAGACTACTCAAGAGCCATCTTGGCCGTGGTGATTTCGAGAAGTTCGTTGGTGATCGCAGCCTGACGCAGTTTGTTATATTCCAGGCTGAGGTCTTTGAGCATCTGCTTGGCATTATCGGTAGCGTTCTTCATGGCCACCATCCGGCTGCTGTGCTCAGAAGCGCGGGCCTCAAGGAGCATCTGATAAATTGTGCCATTCACATACTGTGGCAATACAGTCTCAAAGACGGTAGCCGCATTGGGCTCAAACGTGTAATCTGGCACATCCACAGGATTGACGTCCTTGGAGCTTTCATCAAAGTTGCGTTTGCCACCCAGCGTCACTGGATTCACAGGCAGGATTTGCTCCATGGAAGGAATCGTGGTGACGGTGTTGATGAAGTTGTTGAAAGCCACGAGCACTTTCTTGTATTCACCCGTCAAGAACTTGTCCTGAAGGAACTTCCCTACGGTGCGAGTTTCAGCAAACTTGGCTGGATCTTTGATCGGGAAATCGGCAATCAACGTCTTGCGCAGACGCCCGAGACCTTGGCTGGCTTTTCGACCGATAGTGACAAATTCCACTTCGCCTTCCAATTGGGCGGTGACAACTTTTTTCAACAGGTTGGTGTTTAAAGCACCGCAAAGACCTTTGTCGGTCGCGATGACAAGAACCAATGTTTTGTCGCCTTTGCCTTCCGAAAAGTAAGGATGAATGCCTTCTTCAGCACTCGATTTGAGGCTGACCAGGATCTTGTTCATCATTTCAGCGTAGGCACGGCCATTGGAAGCCTGGTCCTGCGCTTTTTTCATCTTCGCAGCCGCGACGAGCTGCATGGCCTTGGTGATCTGGGCCGTGTTTTTGACCGATTTGATTCGGCGGCGGATGTCGCGGGTGCTTGGCATGATTTGAAATTTGAAATTTTACGATCTCAGATCAACTCACTTCCAGGCCGATTTGAAGTCTTCGAGAGTCGTTTTGATGTCGGCTTCAACGTTGTCGAGAGTCTTCTCATTGGCGAGCTTCTCGAGAAGAGCAGACTTGCGATCGGTGAGGTAAGTCTCGAGCTTGGATTGGAATTCCTTCACGCGGTCCACGGACACGCTGTCGAAGTAACCCTTCTGCATGGCATACAGGCTGATGACCATGATCGGAAGGCTCTTGGGTTGATACTGCTGTTGCTTGAAAAGCTCCACAATGCGAGCACCGCGATCCAACTTAGCTTTGGTCGCTGCATCGAGATCAGAACCGAACTGTGCGAAGGCCGCCAATTCCCGGAACTGAGCGAGATCTAGTTTTGTCGTGCCTGAAACTTTCTTGATCGCCTTGGTCTGGGCTGCAGAGCCCACACGTGACACAGAAAGACCGACGGAAATCGCAGGGCGAATGCCTTGGTAGAAGAGGTCAGTTTCGAGGAAGATCTGACCGTCGGTGATCGAAATCACGTTGGTCGGAATGTAAGCCGAGACGTCACCAGCCTGAGTTTCGATGATCGGCAGAGCGGTCAGAGAACCACCACCATAGTTCTCGTTCACACGAGCCGAGCGCTCAAGGAGACGGCTATGAAGATAGAACACGTCACCAGGATAAGCTTCACGACCGGAAGGACGCTTGAGAACGAGGGAAACTTGACGATACGCCACCGCTTGCTTGGAAAGGTCATCAAAGACAATCAGCGCGTCGAGGCCCTGGTCCATGAACCACTCACCAATGGCGCAACCGGTGTAAGGAGCCAGGTATTGGTTCACCGCGCTGTCTGAAGCCGAGGCATTCACGATCACGGTGTATTCCATGGCACCTGCGTCTTCGAGAGTCTTCACGACGCGAGCGACGTTTGACTGCTTTTGGCCGATCGCCACGTAGATGCAATAAAGTGGCTTGTGACCTGCCAACTTGCCCTGCTCAGCTGCTTTGTTTTGCTGAGCCTGAGAGATGATGGTGTCCACAGCAATCGTCGTTTTGCCTGTGGAGCGGTCACCGATGATCAACTCACGCTGACCGCGACCAATCGGGATCATGGCGTCGATGGACATGATGCCTGTCTGGACGGGAACCGACACCGACTTACGAGTGATGATGCCTGGAGCGATTTTTTCGACAGGATACTGAGCGTCGCCTTTGATAGGGCCTTTACCGTCCAGAGGTGCACCAAGCGTGCTGACCACACGACCCAGGAGGCTTTTGCCGACAGGGACGGAGAGGAGACGCCCGGTGGTGCGAACTTCGTCGCCAGCTTTGATGCCTTCGCCAGAACCGAGCAACACGCACCCCACTTCGGTTTCTTCAAGGTTAAGCGCCAAGCCGTAGAGACCGCCTGGGAACTCAATCATTTCATTGAGCATGACATCACTCAAGCCTTCCACTTTGGCAGCGCCGTCACCGATCTCGCGGACAATGCCGACATTGGATTTGGTGACCGCCGTCTTGAGTCCGGCGATTTGGGATTCGATCTCCTGGAGGATGTTGCTCATGATAACTGCTGGTTTTGAAAGGGAAGTTGAAGAGGCTCTAACGTTAACTCAAAGAAAGGAGAACTCAGTGCCTGGGGCGGGACTTGAAAGATTAAGAAAGGGATGCTTTGAGGGCTTCGAGGCGGGCTTTGACAGACCCATCCCAGACATCGCTGCCAACCTTCACGCGGATACCGCCGAGAAGCTCAGGCTTGATGTGAAACTCCAAGGAAAGCTCACGACCATACTTTTGAGAAAGGCTGGTTTTGAGATTGGCCTGGAGGTCGTCATTCAGGAAAGACGCACTTTCGACGACGGCACGCTGCCCTTCGATCTCATTGCGCACCAAAATGGAAAAGGCGTGAAGCATACCCAGGAAACCGCGAGGTTTGCTGGTAGCGACCTTATTGACCACGAGACGAACGCGAGATTCATCCAGCTTGCCATTCACCATGCAGACACGGAACAGCTGACGTGAGGTGCGGCGGACTTCCTTGCTGATTTTCATGGTTGTGGTGGCGAAAAAAAATTACAGACTCACCTGAGCGCTGGTCTCTTGGTTGATGCGATTTTGATCGTCGCTGTTGAGGACCTTGCCCGTGACGCGAGATGTGGCGTCAGAAACCATGCGACCGAACTCGCTCTTCAACTGTGCCATCAGCTGTTCGTGCTCCAATTGAGCCGCTTCACGAGCTTTGGCGAGGATCTGCGAGGCTTCTTGGATGGCTTCCTGCTGACGTTTTTCAGCGAGGGACTTGGCGCTGTCACCCGCCTCCTTCACGAGGCGGTTGGCGTCATCGTTGGCTTTGTCCACGATGGCTTTGGCGTTCTTTTCAGCTTCAGCCAAATCTTTGGCGATTTTCTCAAGCTTGGACTCACCGTCCGAGATGCGCTGGCGGCGCTGCTCAAGCATGGCCAGGATTGGACCAAAAGCTTTGGTCTTGAGCACGTAAAACACGACAAGGAAAATCAAGACTTGCGCGATCAGCTTTGGCAATTCGAGGCCAAACTGTCCAGCAATGTCGGAGGCTGCAAAAAAGGTCGTGGTCATGACAAGATCAAGTAAGTGAGCAAAAGGGAGGTGGCGATGCCGTTAAGCACGGCCACCTCCCGAGGAGGATTAACGGCCCTGGAACGCGATGATCAGAGCGTAAATAGCGACGGCTTCCGCCAGCGCCATACCGATGATTGCCAGCGTCTGGATGCTACCAGCAGCGCCTGGGTTACGGCCGACGGCTTCCACCGCCTTGCCGCCGATCATACCAATGCCAAGAGCAGCACCAGCACCAGCGAGACCCAGGGTAAGGCTTCCCGACACGCCGACAGCGGCGTCAGCAGCAGCTGCAGCAGCAGGCTGTGCCATAGACATAATTTCCATGATCATAGTGTTGTTATTCTTTCTGTGTTTGGTTGTTTTAATCGCCGCCCACACTCATTGGCATGGTCCCAGCGATCAAAGGTTTCAATGATGATCGTCGCCATGCTCTTCACCATGATGCTCGTCATGAGTGGTGGAGAGTTGGATATAAACTGCGCAAAGGAGGGTGAAAACGGTCGCTTGAAGCAAGCCCACGAGGAGCTCCATGAAGTAGAAAGGAATCGGAGCAATCGTCGCGATGATGAATTTGCCCGTGGCACCCAGACCAAACATCTCACCGAGCGTCATCATCGTGTGAAGAAGCGTTTCGCCTGCATAAATGTTTCCGAAGAGACGCAGGGAAAGCGAACCCGGGCGGAACATGATGGAAACGATTTCGATGGCACCCACCAGGAGGAAGACCAGAGCGATGAACATGCCCATCAAGCCCTTAGCACCGCCTTTAGGTCCAAAGGTATGTTTGATGAAACCCCAGACACCCAATTCACGGATTGTCAGGTAAAACCAAATCAACATGAAGCAGAGCGCCATGCCGAGCGTCATGTTCAAGTCAGCCGTGGCAGGACGGAGCAGCGGTTTGTCGATGTGCGTCAGGCTCAGCATGCCATGACCTTCACCCCAACCAATGGTGCCCACGCCCGGAAGCAGGCCAAAGTAGTTGGAAACAAGAATGAAGATGAAAAGAGTGGCCAACAAAGGGAAGGCGCGGGGCGCTTGTTTCGGACCCACAATGGCCTCCACCTGACTGTAAATAGCCTCAATGATGGACTCGAAGAAATTCTGCCACGGATGTGGAATCAAGGTCATCTTCGTGGTGGCTTTGGTTGCCAACCAGATCACGATTCCCGTCACCACGAGAGCCACAAAGAAGGAGTTCGTTACGAAAGAAAGGAAGCTATCCTTGCTAGCCAGGGACACAGCCGCACGGCTCACTTCTGCGAGCATGACGGTGGATGGTGAAAAGGAAAAACTTACGTCCATAGCAATTTGCGGGCCGGGTCGGCGGCATGTGTTTTAGCAGCCCAGAGAAGAGAGGCAAGACTTATTTGTGAAAAATTTCACAAAGTCATCCGTGCCTTGATTTTACAGGGTTCCGAGAGGTTTTTGCCTCGTTGGGATTTGACCAAAAAAGCGGCGTTTTTGGGCTCTTTCCGGCCACTTGATCTGATCTCAGGCCCGTGGGCAAGATTCTGGAATCGCTCGGGAGCCTAAAAACCGACGAATTTGACCCTTGGTGGCCGTTTTGACAGCAATTGGAGGTGAGTTCTCCTCACATGGCTGCTGACACAGGCATTCTTCCTGCTTAAAGAAGCGACGATGACACCCACCAACCCGCTGCGGGAGCATGGCTTCCGCCTCCTTGAAGATGAATTGAAGTTCTTGATGGACGCTTTTGCCAATGTGCTGCGCCGACTCGGTGAGCCGGCACTGGCAGAGAAGCTGCCTTGGGCTGGAAAGCTCGAAGGCATCACCAACGCTCCTGATCGCGCGTTGGGCCAGGCTTACTCCATTGCCTTCCAATTGCTGAACATTGTGGAAGAGCGTGCGGCAGCTCAGGTGCGTCGTTTGCGTGAAAAAGAACACGGTCCTCAGGCTGAAAAGGGGTTGTGGCCGGACAATTTGCGCCAGATGCAGGCTTTGGGTCTGAGCGAGCAAGAGCTCATTGAGGTGCTGCGCGATGTGCTGGTGGAACCGGTCCTCACGGCTCATCCCACGGAGGCCAAGCGCGAAACAGTCCGCGAACTGCACTTGGAGATTTACAGCCTCATGAATCGTCATGAGAACCCAGCCTACACCCCTCGCGAGCAGGCTCGCCTGCAAGGGCACCTGGAGACTCGGTTGGAAAACCTCTGGCGCACGGGTGAGATTCATGTCACGCGGCCCACGATCGATGCCGAGCTGCAAAACGCCCTGCATTACCTGCGCGAAGTGTTTCCTGAGGCTCTGTCCCGGGCACACGTGCACCTGAGAGAAGCCTGGATCGCGGCAGGGCATGACGCCACAAGTGTGGATAGCCTGCCCCCGCTGCTGCGCTTTGGCACCTGGATCGGTGGCGATCGAGATGGACACCCCTTTGTCACAGCGGAGGTCACCGCGAAGTCTCTGAGCACGCTCCGCGCGAATGCCCTGCGCATTCAACGCCGCACGCTGGAGAGCTTGGCCATCCAGTCTCCGCTGAGTTCTCTGTTTCAGACCACGCCGCCGATCCTCTCCGAACTGACTGCCCGCCTCAAGGCAGAGCTGGAAAAGGAACCCTCCATAGATCTCGCCTACATCTTGGAGCGCAATAAAGAAGAGCCTTGGCGCGCTGCGCTTTACCTGATGAAGGCCAAGATTGTCTTGGCGATGGAAAAACCCTCTTCTGCAGCGGCTTACACGGATCCTAGCCAGCTCGATGGCGATCTTGCGGCCTTTGCCCAATCTCTAGAAGCCGTGGGCACGACGGCCCTGGTTCAGGAGGCCATCGTCCCCTTCCGCAGACAACTTCAGGCCTTTGGGTTCCATTCCGCCATTCTCGATGTGCGGCAGAACTCTGCTTTCCACGAAAAAGCTCTGGAACAGCTCCTCCGCACCGCAGGCCTCCTGGGTGACCGCCCTCTCAGCGAGTGGCCTCTGGAAGAAAAACGTGCTCTTTTGGAGAAGGAACTTCTTTCCCCTCGGCCCTTCCTTGCCCCTGGTATCTCGGCTGGGCCTGAGGCGGATACGGTTCTCGCCTGTCACCGGGTCATCGCCACCCATTTGGCCAAGTATGGACCAGCGGGGCTCGGTGCTCTCATCGTTTCGATGACCAAAAACGTCGAAGATCTGCTGACGGTTTACATCCTGGCCCGTGAGGCAGGGCTCGCCCAGTGGACGCCTGAAGGACTGCGCTGCCCGCTGCCGGTGACGCCGCTTTTTGAAACGATGGACGACCTGGAGGCTGGTCCTGGCATTGTGGAGGCTTTCCTGAGCCATCCCGTCACGCTGCGCAGCCTTGTTGCGGACAAACCCACCTTCCAGATGATGGTCGGTTATTCGGACTCGAACAAAGATTGCGGCATTCTCGCCAGTCAATGGGCGCTCCATCGTGCTCAGACCGCCCTCGCCGCCACCTGCGCGGCCCATGGCGTGAGAGCGGTCTTTTTCCATGGCCGTGGCGGCACGGTCGGACGCGGCGCAGGCCCCACGCACTGGTTCATGGAGGCGCTTCCGCAGGGCTCCCTCGGCGGTTGGCTGCGCATGACCGAGCAGGGCGAGACCATTGCCCAAAAATACGCTCACCTCGGTTCAGCGGTCTATAACATGGAACTGCTCATGGCCTCAGCCGCAGCGGCCACCGCACACCATCGCCACCCCAAAGCTGCCCCGCTTGCCATTCATTCGACGATGGATCGTTTGGCCGATTGGAGTCGCGAGGCTTATCGCGCGCTGTTGCACGCTCCGGACTTCATGAAGTTCTACCGCGCCGCGACTCCCATCGATGCGCTGGAACACGCCCGCATCGGCTCCCGCCCGAGCCGCCGCACCGGACAGGCCACGCTGGATGATCTCCGCGCCATCCCCTGGGTCTTCTCCTGGACTCAATCTCGCTTCTATCTGCCCGGTTGGTTCGGTGCCGGCTCAGCGTTGGAAAAACTCCGCAGCGAAGACACCGCCGCCTTTGAGGAACTCCGCACGCAACTCCGCGGCTCGGCCTTCCTTCGCTACGTGCTGACCAACATCGAAAGTTCGCTCGTCAGTGCCAATGAGGACCTCATGACCCTGTATGCCAGCCTCGTGCCGGATGCCCTCGTGCGTGAGATCTTCCTCGGCACCATTTTGGCCGAGTTCAAACGCACCCGTGAGCTCCTGGAAGATCTTTTCCAGGGCACTTTCGCCACTCGCCGTCCTCGTCTCGCCTACACGCTCGAGATTCGGGAGGCACCTCTCCACGTCCTTCATCAGCAGCAGGTCACCCTCCTCAGCGAGTGGCGTGCGCTTTTGAATGCCAACCAAAACGAAGCTGCCGAAGCCATGCTGCCTGATCTGCTGATCTCCATCAATGCGCTTGCCTCCGGTCTGCGCACCACGGGTTGATCCGCTCCGATCCCGACTTTTCGTCTTTTCCGTGACATTCTTTTGACAGGGGGAAAAACGCAGGCGTAACCTCGTTTCCCCTCAACTCGATATGCGCACGCCGCCCCCCCTGCTCCCGGAGAAGGAATTCCGCACCCATGCCCCGGGTTACTGGAGAGACAAAAACATCTCCCCAGAAAACTGGAACTCTTCTGCTTGGCAGCTACGCAACCGCGTCACGACCCTGGCGGGGCTGGAGGAACATCTCATTCTCACGGACGAAGAGCGCGCAGGCGTTCTGCTCAGTGGTGACAAGCTGGCGATGGCGATCACCCCGCACTATTTCAATCTCATCCACCCCGAAGACCCCGACTGCCCGATTCGCCGGCAGGTCATCCCACGGATCGAAGAGACCTGGGAGGATCCCGATGAAATGAGCGACCCCTGTGGCGAAGACAGCCACATGCCCGTCCCTGGGCTCGTCCATCGTTATCCAGACCGTGTCCTCTTTCTCGTCACCGACCGCTGCGCCAGCTACTGCCGCTACTGCACCCGCAGCCGCGTTGTTTCTGGAGTCGGTGAGCAGGAACTGCACACAGACTACGAGGCTGCCTTCCGTTACCTGGAAAAGCACACCGAAGTCCGCGATGTTCTCTTGAGTGGCGGAGATCCCCTGCTCTTCAGCGATGCCAAACTCGAGGCCATCCTCAAGCGTCTGCGTAACATCCCTCACATCGAGTTCCTCCGCATCGGCAGTCGCGTGCCCATTTTCCTGCCGCAGCGCATCACGCCGCAGCTCTGCCAGATGCTCGCCAAATACCATCCTCTCTGGCTCAGCATCCACACGAACCATCCGCGCGAACTCACCACCGAGGTCAAAGCTGGGCTCGAGATGCTGGCGAACCACGGAGTTCCTCTCGGCAATCAGAGCGTGCTACTGCGCGGAGTGAACGATGATGCCGAGATCATGAAGTCCCTCGTCCACAAACTCCTCATGTGTCGCGTGCGGCCCTATTATCTTTACCAGTGTGACCTCATCCAAGGCAGTTCACACCTGCGCGCCAGTGTCAGCACCGGGGTCGAGATCATTGAGCAACTGCGCGGTCACACGACGGGTTACGGCGTCCCGCAGTTCGTCATTGATGCCCCGGGCGGTGGTGGCAAAGTTCCCGTCAATCCTGATTATGTGCTGCTCCGTGACGAACAGCGCACGATCATCCGCAACTTCGAGGGTCGCACCTTTGAGTATCCCGAGCCAGCCATGGTCCGGCGCTGAGCATATACTCAAGCGCCGCACCTGAGACAGAGCGGGAGCACTGATCCGAACTCACTCTCAACCAAACAGAGCCGTGATGGGCTGGCCTTTGTCGGCAACCGTGAAAGGACGTTTGGTGGGAGAATAGAGCACTTGGTCCAGCGGTAGGCCAAGGGCGTAACCGATCGTGGCATTGAGATCCGGTGGCGTGACTTTGTTCTCCGTGACTTCGATGCCTTTGTCCGTTTTCCCATAGGTCTGCCCACCCTGAATACCACCGCCCCAGAGCACAGAGCTGAAGGCTTTCGGGTAATGGTCGCGACCAGCGTTTTGATTGATGTTCGGCGTGCGACCAAACTCACTCGTCAGGACCACGAGTGTGTCTTTGAGCATTCCACGACGGTCCAAATCAGCGAGGAGAGCCCCGAGTGCTTTGTCGAGCTCAGCGATCTTTTCCGGCAGCCGAGCATAGAGATCATTGTGCATGTCCCAACCGCCGCTGGTGACTTCGATGAAACGGACACCGTGTTCGATGAGACGACGCGCCAGCAGACACCCCTGACCGAAGTTGTTGTCGCCATATTCACTCTGAATTTCTTCGGATTCCTGGGAGAGATCAAAGGCGACCAGATCCGCGCTTTTCATGACTTTCACGGCGTCTTTGTAAACATCACTGTAAGCGCGAACCGC
>JAIXVB010000038.1 GCA_027483245.1 Verrucomicrobiaceae bacterium
AGGCTGGGGCTGTGCCAGTCATCGATAAGGATTACATTGCCAAATCGATCGATGGGAAACCTGCCCGCCAAGATTTCCTGCGAACCCCCAATGTCCATAGTGGATGGAGTTACATCGGTAACTGGGACCCCAATACGCTTTCTTGGAAAACGGTTTATTGGCTGGATGCTGTGGATGCAGAACTGCTGATGAAGCGCAAGAAACTCGTAACTGCACCTTCACTTTTGGTAGGGACCGAGATCGTGGCAGATTTTCCTGTTCGACTGCGACAAGAAGCCTCATCCGACTCGCTTGAGGTTGTGATTGGCCAGGTTATCCGACCTGGCACGCGGGCCAAAGTCACGGATGTTCGTTTTGATGTGGACAGCAACGTGCATGGAGTTTGGGCTAAAATCACATTTTAAGAACCATCAATTTTCAATTCCTCATGAAGACAAAAGCTGTTCCCCAACTTCTCCTGTTGGCCCTCTGTCTCAGTGGCTTCCATTCGCTCATGGGGCAATTTACCACAGATGCCAGTCAGAGTTCTCGGCCTGATGGAACGTCTTCACCAGCGGTGCAGACGTCGACACTCGATGTGACAGCGGGTAATGAGCATGTGGTCCAAGAAGCGACGAGCAAAGACAAAGACAATTTTAACCCTGCCATTTTAGAAAGTTTGGATCGTGACTTGGATGCGGTGGAGAATGAGTTTGAGGAGTATGAGGATGAAAAGACCAAGCTCTTGGCCGTGCGGATCTTCAGCCGTGGTAATGATCGGGGATTGGATTTTGAAAATCATCACAACGAGATGCTGGGTGTCTTTACGGACACGGCTAAGTTGCTAAATAACCTGCAACTGATCAGCGGCAGATCGACGGCGGTGTTGGCTCAGCTGGCTCCGATCAAGGGCAATGGCATCTTACCGGACCAAGTTACGAAACTTGAACAGTTGAAGAAAAAGAGCGCTGGCTTGCAAGCGCTCATCGACAAGACGATTTCGGACGTTTCAGCCTATCGTTCCGAGCTGAATAACCAATTGATCGAAGATGTGCATCGTTATCAAATCAAAAACTCCTTTCGCTCACAGGTCGGCATCGTTTGGCTGGTGTGTTTTTTGGCGATCTGTGCGGGCTTGATCTACCTGCTGAAGATAGGTGTGCTCAGTGCGCGCGAGTCCAGCACCCTTCAGTTGGTGGCGATGATCTTGATTGTCTTTGTCATCGTGCTCTTTGGCATAGCCGATGTGATGGGTGAAAACGGTGTCACAGGGTTGTTGGCCGCCTTAGCAGGTTACATTCTGGGCAAGTCTAGCACGGGAACTCCCGACTCTGGCTCAAGCCTAGCAGACATCATCGCCGCTGCCCAGGGGCGAAACAATCCCAAGCCGCCCCCCTCGGTGACGCCCCCGTCTTCTCCAGAAACAGAGTGAACTCGTGGCGGTTGTAAGTCAGGTGCGTTTGCGCGAAGAGGCGCAGCCCTGCGGCACTGGCGGTCTTGACGATTTTGCGAAAGATCGCGCAGGGATCTTCCACCGTTTCGACGCGGGAGACCTTCAACGTGAAGACCACCAAGCCATGTTTTTTTACATGGGGCAGGAGGCGGATCACATGACCGATGGACTCTTCTGGGGTGCCATTGAGGTCTGATAAAAGGGCATCGAAGGAACTGCCTTCTTTGGGCTCAAAAGTCGCGACATCGGCGTGAATAAACTTTAAGCCCGGGCGACCACTGAGCCGCTGATCCAAGGGGGCGCGGTCGATGGCGGTCACGCGTTGGCCGCGAGCCAAAAGCTCGGAGGTCATACCTCCTGGACAGGCACCTAGCTCGAGCCAGTGACTGTTGGCAATGAGAGGCGGGCGATGCAGCAGCAGATAATGCAGGGCTTCAGCGATCTTGGCCCCCGCGCGGCTGATGGTGTCGGGTGCGTCTTGGTCGATGTACTTGCTGCCGCCTGGATACAGCCCATTGCAGGCACGTGGACTTTGCATGCCACAAAAAAGCCCCTCTTTGCCGACCAGACAAAACAGGGTCTCCGACGTCGGATTTTGCTCCTCCACGGTATCGGCGCTCAGTTTGGGAAAGACTTGCAGAGCGCGTCCACGAAGGTTCGAGGCGAGCCCTTTGTAATACTTGTCTGGAGACGTGGGATTGAGGGGGCCAATGAAGATTCCCTGCGGTTTGCGATCGCCAAACTTTTTCAGCAAGGTCTGCGCAGCTTTTTCGATGAAACCCTCCATTTTCAGCGGATTGCAGGGCCAGGTGTGATCCATGGGCAGGTTCCAGCGCGCAAATTTGGCCGCTTCGGATTGCTGGATGGCCTGGGGCGTTGGGGTTTTGATCAAATAAAAATCATGGCCCAATCGGGTGCTGGACTCGGCACCGAATTGCTTCAAGACCTCGATCGCCACGCCCTCAAAAATCTCTGGAATGCGCACGAGCCAGGGAGTGAGGGTGGGGAGGGAAGCGGTCTCGGCGGGGATGGTCATGGAAAGGACACATGACCTCGCCCCAGTGTCGCCCCTGTGCAAGTGAGCGCTGAAGCCGGAATCATTTCGCGAGATGTCTCAGTTTGGTGGCGTTCAAGGAGGTCCATACCATGAAACCACGTCTGTTCCTTCCCCTTGCTCTTCTTTGCTGCCTACTCACTGCTCATGCTGAGGAGGCTCTGGTGCCGCTCTTTGATGGCAAAACACTCACAGGCTGGGAACAACACAGTGGAGTGGCCGAGTATCGGGTGGAAAATGAAGCCATCGTAGGCAAAACGGTGCCGAACACGGGCAATTCCTTCCTTTGCACCACGAAGAAGTATGGAGACTTCATCCTGGAACTGGAATTCAAAGTGGATCCTTCGATGAATTCAGGCATTCAATTTCGCAGCAACTACTACACCCAAGAGACAGAAGTGGAGATTGCTGGGAAGAAGAAAAAATTCCCTGCCGACCGTGTGCATGGTTATCAATTCGAGATTGATCCAAGCGCACGCGCTTTCACCGGTGGTGTGTATGATGAAGGCCGCCGGGGTTGGCTGTTTGACCTGAAGAACAACGAAGCGGCTCGAAAAGCCTTCAAGCAGGGCGATTGGAACAAAGCACGGATCGAGTGTCGTGGTGATAGTATCAAGACGTTCATCAATGGAGTGTCGGCGGCTGATTTTAAAGATGAGATGACGAAGGAAGGTGTCATTGCCCTTCAAGTGCATGGCATCGGAAAAAAGACCGAGGCGATTGGCAAAGAGGTGATGTGGCGCAACATTCGCCTTCAAGAGCTGAAGTAATGCCTCGTTAGCCACAGGGGCGGCGGGATTTCAGGCTGAGTTTTTCAATCTTGATCGACCCGTAGCCCCTGCTTGCAGTGCGAGTTCAAAGCCGGTATAAATAAGCTCTCTTTAACCACCTAAATCATTATGGCCAAAGGCAACAACGCACACAAAAAGGAAGTCAAAAAACCCAAGAAGGAAAAACCGAAGCCGGCTCCCACTCCGCGCAAAGGTTAAATCGGAAAGTGGGGTCTATACCCCATTGTGTTCAGGAGGCCGAGTGGTCTTGTGCAGCATGTCGCAGCACTTGAAAGGTTTCTCCTGAGCAGTCCTGCTCTTCCCAATCGAATCGCTTTTTTAGGCGATTACTTGCCCAGGCTCTGTGGGATCGCGACTTTTACGCACGATCTCTGTGAAGCTGTCAGCGCAGAGGCTCCCCATGCGGAGTGTTACACCGGCGCTGTGAATGATCGTGTGGAGGGCTACAAATACCCTCCCCGTGTCCGTTTTGAGTTGCTGGAAAAGGATCTCGATTCCTACCGGCGTGCGGCGGATTATCTGAACTTTAACAATGCGGAAGTGCTGTGTGTGCAGCACGAATTCGGCATTTACGGTGGGCCTGCGGGCAGTCATCTGCTGGCGCTGCTGAAAGAAGTGCGCATGCCGGTGGTGACCACGCTCCACACGGTTTTGCAATCGCCCAATGCGGCGCAGCGTAAAGTCATGGCCGAACTGGTGCTGCGCAGTGACCGCCTCGTCGTGATGGCGCAAAAAGGGGCGGAGATCCTGCGTGAAACCTTCCAGGTGCCTCATGAGAAGATCGACATCATCCCGCATGGCATTCCCAACATTGCTTTTGCGGACTCCAGTTTGGCCAAGTCCCAGTTTGGTGTCGAGGGCCGGCAAGTGTTGCTCACCTTCGGTTTATTGGGACCTGGAAAAGGCATTGAAAACGTGATTGAGGCACTGCCTGCGATTGTTCGTAGGCATCCCAATGTTGTGTATTTGATCTTGGGAGCCACCCATCCTCAGCTGGTGGCGCGGGAAGGGGAGCGTTATCGTTTGAGCCTGGAGCGATTGGCTGAGGAGCATGGTGTGAAGGAGCATGTGATCTTTTACAATCGCTTTGTCTCGCCTGAGGATTTGAGTGAGTTCATCAGTGCTACGGACATCTACCTGACTCCTTATCTGAATGAAGCGCAGGTCACCTCAGGCACCTTGGCGTATGTTTTCGGTGCAGGCAAAGCAGTGGTCTCCACGCCTTATTGGCATGCTCAGGAATTGCTGGCCGATGGGCGTGGCGTGCTGGTCCCTTTCCGAGATCCACCAGCGATCGCGGCGGCTGTGTCTGGGCTGCTGGATGATGATGAGCAGATGGAAAAGATCCGTCATGAGGCTTATGCGATGGGGCGTGAGATGGTTTGGCCTGCTGTCGCGCAACGTTATCTCGAGTCTTTCCAGCATGCTCGAGCTGATCGGAAAAGTCTGCCCCGCACGGCCTTTGCTGGCTGGACTTTGGGTAGCCGACCCTATGCGCTGCCGACCTTGCGACTGGATCACCTAATGCGGATGAGTGATGCCACCGGCATCTTTCAACACGCGCTCTACAACGTGCCTGATTTCCTGCACGGTTATTGCACGGATGACAACGCTCGGGCTTTCATTCTCTGCAATCTCTTGGATGAACATGGCAGCAAACCGAACAGTGATCATCTGGAAGGCTTGGCCACAGGTTATCTGGCCTTTCTCGCCAGCGCGTTGAATCGGGACACGGGACGTTTCCGCAACTTCATGAGCTTTGGTCGTCAATGGCTTGAAGAAGCTGGCAGTGAAGACAGCCATGGTCGGGCACTTTGGTCGCTCGGAACCGGTGCTGGGCGCTCACGCAATGATGGGCGACGTCGTTTGTGCGCCGAGCTCTTCGAGTGTGGTCTGCCCGTGGTGCAGGCCTTCACTTCGCCTCGGGCTTGGGCATTTACGCTCTTGGGCATTCATGAATACTTGTGTGAATTGCCTGACAAACCCAACCTCAAGGCCAATGCCACGCGCGAACTGCTGACAGAGAAATTGATCGGACTTTGGAAAGCCTGCGCCACGGAGAAGTGGCCTTGGTTTGAACCCAGTGCGACCTATGACAATGCGCGTCTCTGTCAGGCACTGATTCAAAGCGGGCGCCGACTGCCCCATCCTGAGGCGCTCGACATCGGGCTCAAAGCACTCAGTTGGCTCGTCTCGGTGCAGAAAACTCAGGCCGGGCATTTTCGTCCGATTGGCAGTGATGGCTTTTACCAGAGGGATGCTGGACGCGCTGATTTTGACCAACAACCCGTCGAGGCTCAGGCCATGGTTTCTGCCTGCTTGGAGGCTCATCAAGCGACTCAAGATGTCACCTGGCTACGTGAAGCCAAACGCGCGTTTGAGTGGTTCTTGGGACGCAATGATCTGGGGCTGCCGCTCTACGATTCGAGCAATGGCGGCTGCTGTGATGGCCTGCACCGAGATCGCGTCAATCAAAACCAGGGAGCTGAGTCCACCCTCGCCTTTCACCTCTCCCTTGCCGAAATGAATTACACTGAATCGCTCGTCTCCAACGCTCCCGTCTCCCTTTCTTCCATCCTCACATGAACAATCTCAATTTACGTCGCCATGAGGTTGTGTTGCTCCCTGAGAGTGCGCGAGTCATCATTCGTGCTTTCATCCCTGCGGATCCCCTTCGTCTCGCGGCGATTGCCGGACGCGCCTTGGCTCTCACCGAAGAGGAGGTGGAGATGGAAATGCGGTCCGTTCATGCCTCCTTTGAGGCGCGTCACTATGACATCGAACTGCCGCTGCTGAATCACTATGCGAAAGTGCAGCCGCATATCTTCACTCAGCGCCCGCTTTCACGGGCGAGGCAGCTGCTCATCGGGGCGCTCTTTTCAGGTGAATATGCGCTGGAGTCTGCGGCTTTGTTCAATCCCTCCATCGTGCCTCATCCCAATCAGTGTAACGTGCCTGAGGGCAGTCTGCGCTTCATCATGAGCCTGCGCGCAACGGGAGAAGGGCACATCTCATCCATTGAGTTCCGCACAGGCATCATCACCGCACAGGCAGATATCCTCATCGATCCTGTGTCTCGTTACGTCACCATGCCCGAGGTGGTCACCAATCCCAGTTATCACAAACGCAGTTTTCTCATCAAGTTGCATGAAATGGGCTTTGAAAATGAAAGCGCCCGCGCTGTGATGGATCCGCTGGGCGAACAATTCACCCTCTCGGATCTAGGCTGCAGTCTTGCGCGACTGCGTGGCGAAACCCTTCCAGGTGTCCAGGATGTTCACAGCACACTTGATTACATTCAGTGGTTAGCCGACTCCAATTACGAGCTGCTTTTTCCTGCTAAAATCGACCTCAGTGAGCGCATCATTTTTCCGGTCTCTCAAAATGAAAGCAACGGCATTGAGGACGCCCGTTTTGTTCGGTTCATTGATGATGATGGCGCGATTCTCTATTACGCGACCTACACCGCTTACAATGGTCGAGCGATCTTGCCCCAGCTCATCGAGACCGAAGACTTTTTGCACTTCCGAGTCCTCACCCTGAACGGCAACGCGGTTCAAAACAAAGGCATGGCGCTTTTTCCCCGCCGTATCAATGGCCGCTACGCCATGCTCTCGCGTCAAGATGATGAAAATCTCTTCATCATGTTCTCCGACAATCCTCACCACTGGAATGATCCGCAGATCCTGCTTCGTCCAGCAGAGGCCTGGGAATCAGTGAAAATCGGCAATTGTGGTTCTCCTATTGAAACCGAAGCAGGATGGCTGGTCATCACGCACGGAGTTGGGCCGATGCGCACCTACTGCATTGGCGCGGCGCTTTTGGATCTGAATGATCCCACTCAGGTCATTGGTCGCTTGCGTGAGCCACTTCTGTGTCCCGAAGGCATCGAGCGTGAAGGTTACGTGCCGAATGTGGTCTATAGCTGTGGCTCACTGATCCATGGCAACCAGCTCATCATGCCTTATGCGATGAGTGACAAATCCAGCGCCGTTGCCAGTCTAGCCTTGGATGAGCTTTTGAAGGCTTTGACCGCCTGAGTTAAAAGAGTGCCTATTCAGTGCTTCGCGCACCCAAGCCATTCAGGCCTGTCCTTGCTCAGAGCGCAGGTGGCGGCATGGTGAGAGAAGTCTTTGACTGCTTTTTTAACCATGACACCCCTGCCGCGCATTGCCATCACCATGGGAGACCCTGCTGGGGTCGGCCCTGAGATTTGTCTGCATCTCTTGAACCATGCGGAGCTAGCTCGCGAATGTGTGCCGATCGTGTTTGGGGATGTGGGCGTCTTGCAGCGGGTGGCTCAGCAGACGGGCATTCCGTTTCAAGCCGCGGTTATTTCACGGGCCGAATGGCCAACGCTTCATTCGACTTTAACAAAGCCGAGCGTGCTGAATTTGCAGGTCATTCAGGCAGATACCGTGAAACCTGGACAAGTCAGTGCTGCATGTGGTGAAGCGGCTTTTCAATACGTCATCGCCAGCATCGAGGCCGGCATCGCTGGTGAAGTGGCAGCGGTCTCCACAGCGCCACTCAACAAAGAAGCACTGCATGCGGCCGGGCACTTTTATCCCGGACACACAGAAATCTATGCGGAGCGAATGAACGCGGAGCATTCATGCATGACCTTCTTCTCGGAAGTGATGATTTGCAGCCTCGTCACGGTTCACATCGGCTATCAAGACGTGGTGCCTGCGCTGACACAAGAACGCATTCTGGAGGTGATCGAACTCACCGCTGCAGCCGTCCATCGCGTGAAAGGAAAGCTGCCTCGCATGGCGGTCTGCGGGCTCAATCCGCATGCTGGAGAGCATGGATTGTTTGGTCGTGGAGAAGAGGAAAAGATCATCCTCCCAGCCATCGAGATCGCACGCCAGAGAGGGCACCAGATTGAGGGACCCCTACCACCCGACACGGCCTTCATTGCCTCCAAACGGCCCACTGTGGATGCTTACATCTGCCAGTATCATGACCAAGCCCTCATCCCACTCAAAGCCTTGGCTTTTGATACGGCGGTGAACACGACCCTGGGGCTACCAGTGCCGCGCACCAGTGTCGATCATGGCACTGCTTTTGACATCGCCTGGCAGGGCATCGCCAATCCCAGCAGCCTTTTCGCGGCGGTGCGTCTGGCAGTGAAATTGGCGCAGTGATGTCGTCTTATCGCTGCACGGTCTGCGCGTGAACCGCCTCACAGATCAGCCGCAGCGAGGCTTCCAGATTGCCATCGGCCGTTTTAAAAGCATCCGCATCAATGGTGAGCGGTGCGCCGAGAACCACCAGCGGTGCACCGTGTTGTGGGCACTGAATGGCCTGTTCCAAACTCAGTCCGCCGACGGCTTGCACCGGCACCTGGACAGCACGCACGACTTCTCGGAGCTGATCCATCGGGCTCGGCATGCGATGCCCTGCGGCTGCGATACCCCGCCGCTCATCGTAGCCAATGTGGTGAATGACATAATCACAGCCAAGGTCTTCGAGGAATTTAGCCCCCTCGACCATGTCGGGGCAGACCATGTTGTCTCCCATGACCTTGCAGCCAAAGTCGGTGCCCGCTTTGACGACGCATTTGATGGTCTCCGCATGAGCGCGTGCCATGACCACGACATGAGTGGCCCCAGCCTTGGCCATCATTTCGGCTTCTAAATAACCACCATCCATGGTTTTTAGATCCGCCACGATTGGGATGTTGGGGAAAGCTTTCCGCAGGGCCCGAACCCCATGCAGACCTTCGGCCAAAATGAGCGGCGTGCCCGCCTCCAGCCAATCCACTCCTGCACGCAGGGCGAGAGCTGCCGTGTCGAGGGCTTCATCAATGTTGGTCAGGTCGAGAGAGATTTGGACAATGGGTTTCATGGGCGGTTGGAGGGTTGCAAACTTACACAAGTCCCGCCATTCTCGTCACGACAAAGATGATGCGATATGCGACACCTCTCCGCCCTGGGACCGGAACCGCCCGACCTGCTGCGGAGGTGCGTCGATGGTCTGAAAAACGAGAAGCTTGGATGAAACAACTGGCTCCCACAGCCTTGTTCCAGCGGCTGTTTGATCATATCCCCGGGGTCTATTTCTTTGCCAAAGATGACCAGGGGTATTTGATGTTTGCCAGCCAGGGATTGCTGCAACGTTATCAGATGAGCGACGACACCGAGTTCATCGGCCTCACGGATTATGACATCAACCCCGGCAGCATGGCGGAGTGTTACGTGCTGGATGATCACCGCATTTTGAAGGGGGAAGCGGAGGTGATCGAACGGATCGAACTGTGGTGGGATCGCCAGGGAATGCCGGATTGGTTCTTGGTGACCAAACTGCCCCTGTTGGATCGGAGTGGACAGCCTCGTGGTATCATGGGCCTCTTGCGGCGTCCGGCTGAGGCGGAGCGTCAGTTGCCGGTTTTTCAAACCGTGGCCCAAGCGGTTGAAGTGATTCGCCGAGATTATTCCAAGCCTCTGATCATTGCGGATGTGGCGCAGGCTTGTGGCCAATCTCTGCGGCAACTCCAACGTCATTTTCAGTCAGCCTTTGGCATCACCCCGCAGGAATTCCTGATGAAGACACGACTTCTCGCGGCGCAACGCCTGCTGGAAGAAACGAGTTTCACGGCTTCTGAAATCGCGCGCCGCTGTGGCTTTACGGATGCGAGTGGGTTCACTCAGCACTTTCGCAAGCGGCTCAAACTCGCACCCACCAGCTATCGAAAGCGCGTTCAGATCAAGTCTGGGAAAACAAGTTGAAGCCTCATTCGCGGAATTCCTCCATGTCGGGAATGCGTGTGAAGGCAATCTTGGTGCCTGAAAACGTTTTGACGGAATCGGGGGCAAAACCGAGGGCGATGCTGTCGCGGCCAAACTCTTGATTCATCAGGTCCATGATCACGGAGAGCTTGTCACGCCGATCTTTGTCCGCAGAAATGGGACAGCCCAAGCTGGGGAATAAGTCGAGTTGTTGGGGGGCGCTCAAGGCTTCCAGCCCATGCAAGGTCACTGCGATTTTTTTGATGCGTTGCCCGCCCACTTCTTGCAGAGCACGTGCCCAGAGAATTTCCAAAATTTTGATCAGTGCAAAGCTGTCCGATACCGCCTGAAATCGCATGTGTCCCTCGCCACGCTGACGTTGCTCCGTGCGCACACTCACGGTCATCTCCGTGGTCTGGTATTCGAGTCGGCGCAGTCGGCTGGCGGCTTTGAGGAGCAGGCGTCTGGCCACAATCACGGCTTCGGATGGTTTGCGGAATTCGGGAGCCAAGACGTGACTGTGCCCCACCGTGCTCCGTTCCGTTGGCAAGTCATCGAGATCTCCGCCGTGAAGTTGGTGCCAAAAGCGATCGCCGCCCACGCCACCCCAGACTCGATGCAGGACTTCAGCAGGCGCATCCCACAACTGTTGAAAGGTCTCAATCTTCGCCTCATGCAGGCGCGGTTCCATTTTCCGGCCGATGCCAGGGAGATCCGAAAGGCTGAGGTGCAGCAAGCGCCCGGGCATGTCTGCCAAGTGAATGACCTCCAAGCCATTGGGCTTTTTCAAATCACTCGCCACCTTGGCCAAATATCGTCCGGGAGCGATTCCGATGGAGCAGGTGATCACCTCACCAATGTTGGCCAGCAGACCCTTTTTGATGCGCTGCGCCAGAGCCAGAGCTTCTTTTTCATTCGCTCGTTTCTTATCCAGCAGCAGCCCGACTTCATCGATGGAGGCGACCACTTGGATCGGATAGTGCCTTTCAATCTCATCACAGATGCTCTTGTGGAATTCCACATACTTTTCGTGCCTCGCTTCCACCAGAACCAGTCCTGGGCACATCCGTTTGGCCTCTCCAATGATCGTTCCGGTCTTTACACCAAACTTTTTAGCCTGAGAGCTGGCGGCAATCGCGCAGGTGCTGTCTGACATCAATGGCACGACCGCAATGGGGCGATTTCGCAGTTCTGGACGCAACTGCTGCTCCACACTGGCAAAGTAGCTGTTCAAATCCAAGAACAGCCAGCGCAACTCAGGGCTGATGCTAGAGGCGGGGATCGAAGGCATTTTTCACCCTCGATCCGTTTTTAAAATGTTCAAGTGAACACTTTATATGTCGCATATAGCCGACTCACAAACGAAACAAACTCAAGCCAGGGCCAGATCCCGCGTGCTCATCGGGCTGGTGAGGCTGCTCCAAAACGAGCTGGAAAGTTCACTTTTCGCCGGAGCTAGATGGCGTGCTTGCATCACAAAATCAGCCACATCGTCACTGGAAAGGCCGCTGTTAAAAGCAGAACCGAAAGCAGAACCGAAAGCAGGCATCGCGTTCCAGCCGAGGTTCAGGGAGTCTTCACGTGAGGCGTTGAGAGAAATCGTTTTCATAAAATTGAGAGTCTCAAGTTGCAGTATTGCAGTTTTATCGGTTTTGGAAAGTCTGATTCTTCAGTTTGCTTCGCGTTTGTGAGTTGAGATATGTAAACGAGTCACAAAAATGAGAATTAAAGGCCAAAAGGATGACGTGGGCTGAAGCCAGCGTAGCTGCGGCCTTTGGTGCGCCAGCGTGGACCTTCGCCCACCTTGCCACCTGATGTGTCCAAGCGAAGACCGCACACGGTCATGAAAACATGGTCACCTGGCTTCACCCAGATGGTGATGAAGCGGCCTTCGCCTGCTTCGCCATAGTTGGCGAAACCAGCCGAGGTGAGGGGGCTCTTGAGCAGACCTGCTTTGATCAGAGCATACGAAGTCGAACTCGAGCAGTCATAAGCGCGATCTTCCACTCGGCCGTGACCAGCGCCGCGAATGTAAGGGCTGCTTTGAAGGTGATTGGCGGCGTTGATCAGATACTGAACTTGGCCAGGAAGACTGGCTGAGCACGAGGCGTAGCGGCCATCGAAGCGGATCAGGGATCCTGCCGATTGGGTGGCGCGAGCGACTGGCACTGCACGAGCGGCGGCAGCTTGTTGCTGGGCCATGTAGGCCTGCTGTTGCATGTGCGCATGATAAGCAGCGGCTTGTTGTTGCTGAGCCTGATGGGCGGCCCAGGCTTGCTGCTGCTGCATGTGAGCGTGGTAAGCGGCAGCTTGTTGCTGCTGGGCGTAAGCGGCCTGCTGGGCGGCGTAGTGGCTGGCGTAGTAGCCGTTTTGAGCAGAACCAACAATCGGGAAAAGAACGGCAGCAATGAGGAGGGCGGCTGCGGTGAAGAGATTCGATGTGCTTTTCATATCAGTGATTTCGATTGATATGAAAATTATATCAAATTCTAGAATCACTGCAATATCGAAATTATCATTTTCATAAATTTCTGTGTTTTGAGACTGATTTTACAATTTTATGAGAAACGCTGCCGTTATTGTAAAATCCAAGTAAGATTGTAAAACGTTGATAACCAACGATTTAGGCGGCTGAAATCTGAGGAGACTCAATTTTGAATGGATTGGCCATCTCGAGCATAGATTTGATAAAGAATGATAAAATCATCTTACATTCTAGAAAATAGCATTTCAAAATGGGCCAAAATCACGAAGTCGTGGCCTGCTTTTCAAATTTTAGAATCTAGAAAATCTCAAAAATGAAGCATTCTGCCGCTTCCCTGAGTGGGATTCGAAAGGAAAGGGGCTTTGAATCGGGGCTCCTTGGGCACTTCATGGGCGCTTTTGTGGGTTCAAGCTTGCCGAACCCAGACAGTGAAGCTTCGCTTGAGGAAAGGACCGGAGCCACTCTGGGGCATGCGAGGGCGCGTGTGCTCTCCCGCGCCTGTTTGGCCATCTCCCGCGGGCACCATTCGATGCGCGGCGCTTGCAGGAGCAATTGGCCTACCTGCGGCGAGCTGGATTTCACGTGTCCGTGCACCTGCTCAGCACTTCGATGAATCGATTCTGGCAGTTATGATTTTATCAGAGCGGGGGCCGTTTGAACGCAATCTGGCGGCTTTTAGGCATCAAAAAGGCAGGCTGAAGGCCTGCCTTTAGAAGTAGTGCCATTTTGGCAGAGGAAAATATGGGCTCGAAGCCTCGGCGTCGAAATCAGGCCTTCGGTGTTGTGGTTTTCTCAGCTTCGGTGAAGGAGGCGATCGCGAGCAGAGTGGCGGCAACGACCACGCAGGAGTCGGCGACGTTGAAGGAAGGCCAGGGATTGAAGGGAGAAAATCCGAAGTCGAAGCGCAGGAAGTCCACGACGTAACCGTGCAGCAGTCGATCCGTGAGGTTGCCAAAGATACCCGCGACGAGCAAAGCCACGGC
>JAIXVB010000143.1 GCA_027483245.1 Verrucomicrobiaceae bacterium
TGGCTGGTGTCTTCCGTGCGCAGGTTGGTCAGCAGGATGATCAGGGCTCGGCGCTTTTGCAGGGCCATGACACGCTCGGCGGCCTCAATGAAGTCGCTGGGCTCGGTGGTGGTTTCGTAATCGTAGAGGTGATTGAGTAGGCGCGGCATGGCCGGGGCACCTTTGACGGGCTTGAGCCAGCGTTGGATGCCTCCAAACCCGGTGACACCGACTTCATCTCCCTGACGGAGTGCGATGTAGGCAATCAGCAGCATGGCGTTCAGGCAGTGGTCAAACTGGCTCAACTCTCCATCCATGGCGCGCATCCGGCGGCCACAATCGGGCACCAAGATGATGCTTTGATTCCGCTGCTCTTCGTAATCACGACTGATCAGCACTTGGCGGCGCGCGGTGGCCTTCCAATCCACGCGAGACAGCACATCTCCGTCCTGATATTCCCGCAGTTGATGGAAATCCAAGGTGGCGCCGCTACGGCGACGTTTCACAATGCCCATTTGCTCTTCTCGGTTCGCCATGGCGAGCAAGGTGAAGCGCACGATCGGTTCGTAATTTGGGTAGCAGCGTGTCTCCGTCTCTCCCGCCACACGATGAACCTGCCGCCACAGTCCTAGTCGCGAGGGCACCAGGACATGGGCGGGGGCAAAAGTGTGCAGTCCCCGGCGTGTGAAATGCGCGTCATAGATCAGGTCCAGGGGCTCTCCGGAGAGCAGGTTGCCTGTCCAGGGCAGACCTTCAGCCGTGGCCTCGGGCGGCAAACCATCGTGCACCGTCACGGTCAGCGGATAACCCAGATCATGGCGCAGCGTCAGGGTCACGGGCGCTTTCACTCCCAGGGCAAACCGACCCGGCAGCGCCCGGCTCCCCGTTAGCCTCCCCCGACGCGGCAGGGTCAGGGCGTCAGCAATCGCGGTGACTGCCAGCAGGCCTCCTGCGATGATCCAGACGATCTGCCCAGCCGACCAGATGGAAGCCCCAAGACCAAGAAGGGTCCAGGCAGCGACGAGGCGGAGGGTGAGCGTGGCGGGGCGCATGAGGGAGGCAGTTCTTTGTTCTTTGTTCTTGGTTTTGGGGCTTGGTGCTTTTCCCTTTTCTCTTAACCCTTTTCCCTTTCTTTCTCAGGCTCGTGGGGCTTCTACGGTGCGGATGACGCTGTCGAGCACTTGATCGACGGATTGGCCCGAAATGGCGACTTCGGGGGTGAGGGAGATTCGGTGACGGAGGACAGGGAGGGCTGCGCGTTTGACATCGCCGGGGGTGATGTAGCGGCGACCTTCCAGCAGGGCGTAGGCTTTGGCCACGCGGACGAGGCTGATGGCGCCACGCGTGCCTGCTCCCAGGGCGATGGCACCATGACTGCGGGTGGCGCGGGTGAGGGCGACCGCGTAGTTGACGACACTTTCCACGGCTTCCACGGAAGCGGCTTCTTGTTGGGCCTGAAGGATGTCTGCAGGAGTGCAGAGCGGCTGGACCTGCTCAGGAGTCAGGCCGCGTCCGCCCGCGCCGGAGGACACGGCTTTGACGATCCAGGCCTCCTGGGCTGCGGTGGGGTAGTCGATCAGAACCTTCAGGAGAAAGCGGTCCAACTGCGCCTCAGGCAGAGGGTAGGTGCCTTCTTGTTCGATGGGATTCTGGGTGGCGAAGGTCATGAAGGGCGGCTGGAGCAGGTGGGTCTCGCCATCAATGGTGACTTGGGCTTCCTGCATCACTTCCAGCAGGGCAGACTGCGTCTTGGCAGGAGCTCGGTTGATCTCATCGGCCAGCAGGAGCTGCGTGAAAACAGGGCCCCGACGTATGCGAAAGCTCTGGGAGCCGAGATCGTAAAGTGTGTGACCTGTGACGTCTGACGGCATGAGATCAGGCGTGAACTGGATGCGGCGAAAGTCAGCGCCAAAGGTGCGACTGAGAGCGAGAACGAGGTGGGTTTTTCCCAGGCCAGGTTTGCCCTCCAAAAGCACATGCCCACCAGCGAGCAGGGCTGCCAGGACTTGGTGGATGACCTCGGTCTGGCCGACGAAGACCTGCTCCACCGCAGCGCGGATGCCTTTCAAAATCTGTGTGGTGCGCGGCTCTTGAGGGGGCGTGTAAGCAGCTGCCTGCGGCTCATAACTCGGCACGGGAGAAAGGGTGATTGGTTGAGGTGGCTCAAAGGCGGGCGGCGGGGCGTAAGGGGAGTCGGACATGGGCGGTGTTCAGTGTTTGGATTTCAAGCGTGGCGTGTTGACCTTTGAGGCTGACTCAGTTTACCCCAGCGCGGTGCGCATCGTTTGGAGGTCCTGGAAAAGGCGGACGAGTTCATGCGGGGTGAGTTTGACGGCGGGTGAAAGGGCTGCGCGAATGCGATCAGGCGGCAGGTCGGTGCGTTGGGTGAGAAGCTCCAGGTAGGCCTCATCATTGTGATGAATGAGGTGAGGATAAAGGCGGATGGCGCGGGCGCGGACGGCCTCGGCTGCGGCGCTGAGCAGGAGGTCATCTCGACGCAGGCGATGAAAGAACTGACCGAGGGCACCGATGTGTTGGGAGAAGTGTTTGGTGTCATGCAGGGTCACCTGCTGAAGCGGGCCGAAGCGCGGCAAGTGCCGCCAGAGCCAGATGATGACGACAAGGCCGAGACCACAGAGGGGCATCCAGGCGCGGTTCCAAAGCAACGACCAGAAGCTTGCCTGAAGGGAGACGATGAACTGTACCTGCTGGCTGTCTTCGCCCATGAGGTCCACGAGCCACGCGGCGTGGTCATTGTCGTCAATGTAACGATTCCGCAGAGGCCGTGCGTGATTCAGAATGGTGACTCGGCCATAACCGTGGATCAGGGAGAGGGCGCTGGCCTTTTCAATCGGACCGCTGGCCCACTCGGACTGACGCAGACGGCGGTCGAGTTTCAGGTGCAGTTGATCGGGCAGATCCATGGCATAGGTCTGCCCCTGCATGGTGATCTCTCGGCGCACTGTGGGCACGTCTTCGGGTTGCTGAATCTTGGGGCGTTTGGGCGTGTCGGCGGGTGCTGGAGTCGGGGCGGGTTTGTCTGCCGGTGGAGGCGGGTTGTCCTGAGTCGGCGGCACCGGTTTGTCCACGGGAGGCGTGCTTTCCTCCGCGGGCGGGGTGGCTTTTTTGTCCTTCGGTGTCTTGGTTTTGAATGCCTTTTTGAGGGCGTCTTTCAGGCCTTCACGTCCGAGCATTTCGACCCCCAGTTTCTCCAGGACAGGGTCGGCGCGCTCGTCATTTCCACCGTAACCAAAGGTGCTGGCACTGCTGAAAAGGCCCCAGTCATTGTAGGGCGCACAGCCAGCCAGACTGTAAATGAGATGGCCGCCCTTGCGTGTCCATTCGAGCAATTGGCGGGCACGCGCTTCAGGCATGCCAGCCTCAGCGGAGAGAATGATGACGCCATTTTCAGGGTCGGGCAGTTGCGCCAACGTTGGAAGGCGCTCCGTTTCATGACCATACTCTTGGAGGAGGTATTGAGCGGCGAGAAAGGGATCCGTGCGGGCCTTGCCTTTGTAGCCTGTGGGAAAGGTGATCTCTTCCCAGTGCCCATCACA
>JAIXVB010000017.1 GCA_027483245.1 Verrucomicrobiaceae bacterium
CCCTTTTTTCCTCACCTGACAAAAGGCGCACAGACTTTCCCCTTGCCGCAGCGCGTGTACTGCGAATCATCCCGGCCCCTACACCATGAGCAAAGCCCCCATCACAGTCGCAGTCACCGGAGCCGCCGGTCAGATCGGTTACTCCCTCCTCTTCCGCATCGCTTCCGGCGCGCTTTTTGGCCCTGATCAGCCCATCAATCTCCGCCTGATCGAGATCGAGCCTGCTCTCGGTGCCCTCGGCGGCGTGTGCATGGAACTCGATGACTGCGCCTTCCCTCTGCTCAACAGCATCACTCCGACAGCCGACCTCAATGAAGGTTTCAAAGGCGTAAACTGGGCGATCCTCGTTGGGTCCGTACCCCGCAAAGCCGGCATGGAACGCAAAGACCTGCTCAATATCAACGGCAAGATCTTCACCGGTCAGGGCCAAGCCATCGAGAAAAACGCCGCCAGCGATGTGCGCGTCCTCGTCGTCGGCAATCCCTGCAACACGAACTGCCTGATCGCGATGAACAATGCCAAGGGCGTGCCCGCAGATCGCTGGTTCGCCATGACACGGCTGGACGAAAATCGCGCCAAGAGCCAACTCGCGGCCAAAGCCGGCGTACATCACAGCACGGTCTCAAACCTCACCATCTGGGGCAATCACAGCGCCACTCAGTATCCTGATTTCTACAACACCCAGATCGGTGGCAAACCCGCGACGGAAGTGATCAGCGATCACACTTGGCTCCAGGGTGAGTTCATCAGCACCGTGCAGCAACGTGGCGCCGCCATCATCAAGGCACGCGGTCTTTCCTCTGCCGCCTCCGCCGCCAATGCCGCCTGTGACACTGTCCGCAGCCTCACCAGCCCCACCCCAGCGGGCGACTGGACGAGCGTCGCGGTGTGCAGCGACGGCAGCTACGGCATCGACAAAGGTCTCATGTTCTCCTTCCCCATCCGCACCGACGGCAACAAGTGGGAAATCGTCCAAGGCGTGCCCGTCAACGAGTTCAGCCAAGCTAAAATCAAGGCCACTGAAGACGAGCTCAAAGAAGAGCGCGCCGCCGTGACTGAACTTGGCTTGATCTAAAAAACTGACTTTTAAGCCGCCCAGGATCGTTGAAGAGCGATCTCGGGCGGATTTTTCATGCCTAGACCTTGCCCATCACGGCTGCTCGATGACCAAACGCATGAAATACCGTGGCTGACCCATCTGCGCATCCGGCATCCCCACTTCTGTGGGCACTCGACCTCCCGTCATGGCACCAGTGCTGATGCGTGAGGTGCCGCCTGCCTGCCAGGACCAAGCAGCCGTGCCTGTCTTCCTTGCCAGTTCAGTCCAACTGCCCGTCAGCCCCACATTGCCCTGAATGATGTAACGCACATCTGTCGGCGCAGGCTCGGGCACATCCAGATGCAACCAAGCGCGACCACTCTGCATCACGGGATAACCAAAAGCACCGTTGGCACTGTTGGGCAGCAGATTCAGCGCATATTCAGCGAGGTTACTCAAGCCATCGTCATCGGGATCACGATCTGCCAAGGCCGCCACACCGCCAGCCGGGAAATGAACCGTCTGCCACGCCGGAAAGCCCGTCACACCCGTCATCGTGCCACTCTGCCAGATGCTGCCAGCCACTCCCACCGTAATAAAGGTGTTGTTAAAAAACACTGCCGCTTTGCGATCATTCGTCGTCGGCGCCGGATAAGAAAACCAAGTGCTACCATCCTGTGAAAGCAGATCCACATCCGCGTCACTGGCACTTCGATTCACCCCTGCGGCGAACCAAATACCCGCACCATAGGCCAGCGCCGGAGTTTCTTCCGAATCATTGCGAGTGCTGGTGAAGGAAACGCCCGCATTCGTCGAGGTGCGGAGTTTGGAATACCACCCGCTGGAAACAAAACGATCATTCAACCAAGCTGACTTGCGCAGGTCTTGCCAACTGGCCACCCCTGCTCCGGCAGATTGATCACTCCAGGTCAGTCCATTCGTCGATGTTAAGACTTTCGCTCCTCCATTGCCCCCCGTGTAACCCGTCAGCAGAAAGACCGATCCATTCCAACTCAGTCCTTCAAAAGTCACGCTGGTGGTGATGCCTGAGATGCTAACCGTGGACCAACTGGTGCCATTTGTGGAGCGAAGAACAGAGCCATCATCCCCTGCTGCCAAATACACGCCATTGCCATAAGCGACCGCGTAGAGCCAAGTGCCAGCCCAGTAACGCTCGGTCCAAGTGACCCCATCGGGCGAAGTCACCACCCAACCGCGATAACCTGCAGGAGGCGTGAAATCATAACGCGTGCCAGCACCGACAAACTGAGTGCCGTCATACGTCACGGCGTAGAGATGGCGATTGCTTCCCAGACTGCCCGTATTCCACGTGCTGCCGTCCGTGGACCAAGCGCGCACGCCGGAAAAACTGCCGCTGAAAAGGCTACCCACTGCGACCACTCGCCCGCCCCCAGAAGCGACCGCTTCAAAGTCGCCCAAGGTAGATGAAACGGAGCGATTGGTGAAGCTGCGAGCCGGGTCTGAAATCGTGATCGAGTGGCTCAATGTGGTCAATCCGCCACGTCCATCACTCACGCGAAGTGTGACGGGATACAGGCCACCAAAGGCAAAAATGGGTGCGATTTCAAAACCATCCAACACCGTCGTCTGCGCGCCAAAATCCCAGGCATATGTCAGCGTGTCTCCATCTGCATCGGTGGCGTTTGCCGCGAAGTAAAGAGACTGCCGCACGTTGCCCGTCGTCGGAGCCGAAGTGAATGTCACGTTTGGCGCTGCATTACTCGGCGAAAAACTCTCACTGCGTCGAGTAATGCCACCATCCTCAACGGTGTAAAACCGACCCGTGGCAAAAGCCATGGCGTCCGCATTCACCACCGCCGTGTTTCCATTCGCACGTGTCCACTGCTGCCCATCGGAGGAGACTAGCAGTGCAGCGGGCTGGCCGCTTTCATCCATCGCACGCGCTGTGCAGAGCAATGTTCCATCGCTAGCTGCTGCGATTTTGAACGTGCTCCAGCGGGTGTTTGAGGGCAGGCTTGCCTCTTGCCAAGTCAGCCCATGGTCGGCGGAAAAGAGAACGCCTGCATACCAGCCCACCGCATAACAAACACCGTTGTAAGACTCAATCTTGTAGATGTCTGCACCCAGGGTTTCACTCCGTATCCAAGTGGTGCCATTGGTCGATGTCCAGACGATCTCAGGCCGCACATTGGTGGGGTGCATGGAGACAGCTACCCAACCACTGCCCGTCCAGGTGACGTGGCGAAAGTCCGGTAAACCAGACACCGTGCTCACCGTCCAGGTCTTGCCATCCACCGAACTGAGAACCGTGCCATCGTCTCCCACCGCTGTGAATTTTCCATTTCCAAAAGCCACCGCCTGAACAGGGGGCACGCCATTGGGGAAAGTCGCCGCCTGCCACAAACGACCATCAAGCGACCAACAAATCTGAGCCGTGCTTGAGCTGCTTTCTCGAAGGCCCGCTGCAACGAACACCTCAGCCCCAAATGCGAGCTTTGGCTCATCCATGTCTGGAGGTTCACCAACAGCGCTCCAGGTGCTGCCATCCCAACTCAGGAACACCCCGCCAAAATACTCCGCACTGATGAAACGCCCCTTCGCATACACGAGCTGCTCCAGATACTGCGAGCTGCCCACCGAACCTTGCGTCCAGGTGTTCAGAGGATCCGTGACGGTGATGTTTTTTGTCGCCGTCACCGTGCCACC